>CAYGBF010000188.1:0-4039 GCA_964348035.1 uncultured Eubacteriales bacterium
TTACAGAGGCTTCATCACTCCTACGGACGCTCTGACTCCTGAACAACTCTCCTCATCGCTCAGGTCTCCCTGCTTCACGTATCCTGCCTTCCTGAACATTCCGTCTCCAACCACCTTGCTCCCCCTCGCCGCAGCTTTCTCACGCCACTCTCAGCTCGACGACTCCCCTGATACCTCAGACCCAGACTTCGCCATGAATGAGCTGGCTCGTCGAGGATGCCCGGCCGAATCGAGTTCGTTATCCTACGGACTGCTCGTTCACCTCCAGTTGCTTCCAACCTCACCTCACGGTGACGCAGTTACTTTCGGTTACAGGTGCGTGACGCTCACCTGGGGAGGACTTGCACCTCCCTGACATATATACGCTCACAGGCGCACTCATCCCAGCGTAGGCTGGGATCCAGGCCTGTTCCCGCGTAAGCAGGAAACCAGAAATAGAAAAGGCTCTTATTTGTATGGGGCTAGATTCCAGCCTGCGCTGGAATGACATTTCTATTATTCTCCCCTTTATTCCTGTTTCCAGTTCCTAATGGCTGCGGACGATCTCTTTGACCCGCATTAACTGGACTTGGAAGGATCGTTCCATTTCCTCCAGCCGGCCGGAAATATAAGTTATGGTTTCCTTGATATTGGGGATCAGGATATGCTCCAGAGCGTTGACGCGGCGGCGGGTGGTCTCGATCTCTTTCGAGAAAAGCTCGACTGCCTTCCAGAGACGGCCTAATTCCATCAAATCCTCGAGAATATCCTTCATCTTTTTCAGGCCGATATCGAGTTCGGCCTCCGTGTTCAGAAAATCATACTCCGAGATCCTGAATTCTTTGATCATGAACCGAGGAATGGTGAGGTTGAAAACTTTCTCCCGTTGTGTGTCCAGAGTCAGACTCCCCTCAGGGATGAGGTCGGCCAAATCCCGCTTGGCCTTACCGGCACGGACGAGGGCGAACGAGAGAAATGCTTTTTCGAGGTTGTCTTTAATCCTGTCCTGAAGACTGTTAAGCTCGCGCATGATCTCCAGGAAGCGCCTCATGATCTCTTCGAGTTTGTCCTTCAGGAGTTTGTGACCCCTCTCAGCCAGGACAAGCCGGCGGCGCAGCCGGAGAAGTTCCATCCTGTTGGGGTTAACAGCCAGTCTCATTTTTTCTCAGGAAAATATTTTTCCAAGTATTCGGGACGAATCCTCTTCAGTTCACCTCGAGGGATGGTGCGGAGAAGCGTCCACCCCAAATCCAGCGTTTCTATGATTGAGCGGGTTTGGAATTCGCCTTGTCTTACGAACTCATCCTCGAAAAGCTCGGCAAACTTTAAGTACAGCTTATCCAATTCTGTCAGAGCCGCTTCCCCGAGGATCAAAGCCAGCTCCCTCGCCTCCTTTCCCCGGGCATAACAGGCAAAAAGCTGGTTAAGAACATCAGCGTGGTCCTCGCGGGTCTTGCCCTCACCGATTCCTTTATCCTTAAGCCGGGAGAGGCTGGGGAGAACATCTATGGGTGGGTAGATTCCTTTTCGGTGGATTTCTCGACTGAGCATGATCTGCCCCTCTGTGATGTAGCCGGTCAGGTCAGCAATCGGATGGGTCTTATCGTCTTCGGGCATGGTCAGAATGGGAATGAGTGTGATCGATCCCGTCTTGTCCTTGATTCTTCCCGCCCTTTCATACATGCTCGCTAAATCCGTGTACAGATATCCAGGATATCCCCGCCGTCCGGGGATTTCTTTGCGGGCTGCGGATATTTCCCGGAGTGCTTCGGCGTAAAAGGTCATATCGACCAGGATGACCAACACATGCATATCTCGTTCATAAGCCAGGTATTCGGCACACGTCAACGCCAGGCGTGGAGTGGCGATCCGCTCGATCGGAGGCTCATTGGCCAGGTTGAGGAAAAGCACGGCCCTTTCCAGGGCCCCGGTGTTGCGAAAGTCCTCGATGAAGAAGTTGGCCTCCTCGAATGTAATCCCCATAGCTCCGAACACGACGGCAAACCTCTCCTCCTTGCCCAGGACTGTCGCTTGCCGGGCAATCTGGGCAGCGATACGGGCATGGGGGAGCCCGCTTCCCGAAAACAACGGCAGCTTCTGCCCTCTAACCAGCGGGTTCATACCGTCGATTGAAGATATTCCGGTTTGGATAAACTCTGAGGGGTAATCGCGGGCATCAGGGTTTATAGGATCGCCACCGATATCCAGCATCTTCTCGGCGATAATCTGGGGCCCTCTATCCTTAGGCCGCCCCGAACCGTCGAAGATGCGGCCGATGATCCCCTCAGAAACCCCGAGCTGCTGAGAGCGGCCCAGGAACCTGACCCGAGACTTATCGACATCTAAACCGACCGTCCCTTCGAAAACCTGGACGACCGCTCTTTCTGTGGACACATCCAGAACCGTGCCCCGGCGGAATAGGCCTTCGGCGCTCTCGATCTCGACCAGCTCACCGAATTTTACATCGGTTATTTTCTCGACGATGACCAAAGGGCCGACGATGTTGGAGACGGTCAAATACTCTTTATACATTTTCTCCTAACTCCTCACCCTGTAACAGCGTCTTGAAGGCTTTGTCTGTTTCGAGGTAAACCTCGAGGATTTCCGCATCCTCCTCGGGGAGAAATTTCATCTTGGCGATTTTTTCTCTGACTTCCAAGGACGTGATGTCCTTCAAGTCTTTTCCCCCTTCGAGGGCCTTGAGACCAAGGTTGTGAAAATGGAGGATGGTTCGCAGCATCAAATACTGCTTTCTCAGGGAGGTGTATGTGTCTTGAGGATGGAAAGCGTTCTGGTGGAGAAAATCTTCCCGGATGGAACGGGCCGTTTCCAGGATGAGTCTCTCTCTCAGGGAAAGAGACTCCACTCCCACCAAGCGCGCGATCTCCTGGAGCTCGGACTCCTCCTCCAGGAGCTGCATGGCCCGGCCTCTCAGCTCCATGAATTCCTCAGCCACCTGTTTCTTCAGGTATTCCTGGATATTCTCTGAATAAAGGGAATAACTCAGGAGCCAGTTAATAGCCGGAAAGTGCCGCATGTTGGCCAGTCGATCGTCCAGAGCCCAGAAGACCTTGACGACCTTCAGGGTGGACTGGACAACAGGATCAGACAGGTCCCCTCCAGGTGGAGAAACCGCTCCGATAACACTCAAGGCTCCGATTCTTTTCTCTGATCCGAGACAGACGACTTTTCCAGCCCGTTCATAGAATTCAGCGATGCGGCTGGCCAGGTAGGCGGGATACCCCTCTTCCCCGGGCATCTCTTCCATCCGGCCGGAGATCTCCCGCAGCGCCTCGGCCCACCGGCTGGATGAGTCGGCCATCAAGCCTACAGAGTAGCCCATGTCTCTGAAATACTCGGCGATCGTCATCCCGGTGTAGATCGAGGCTTCTCTTGCGGCCACCGGCATGTTGGAGGTGTTGGCGATGATGGTCGTGCGCTCCAGGAGAGGGCGCCCCGTATGCGGGTCTGTCAGCTCCGGGAAGCTCAACAGCAGATCCGCCACTTCATTGCCTCTCTCTCCGCAGGCCACGAAGATGATGATCTGGGCGTCAGACCACTTGGCCAGCTGGTGCTGGACGACTGTTTTCCCGCTCCCGAAGGGACCGGGAACACAGGCTGTCCCACCTTTGGCCAAAGGAAAGAGGGTGTCGAGGACTCTCTGACCCGTACTCAAGGGCTCATCAGGCATCAGGCGTTCTTCGACTTTCCTGTTCTTCCGGATAGGCCACGTTTGGTACATCCTGATCTCTTTGGGGCCCTGCTTGGTTTCGATCCGGGCCACGACCTCTTCGACAGGGAATTTTCCTTTTTTGATCTCTAATACTTTTCCAGGAGCATCATACGGAACCATGATTCGGTGGTTGACCAAGGCCGTCTCTTCCACCTCTCCCAGAAAATCGCCGGGCTTGACTTTATCTCCTTTCTTGACGAGCGGCTCGAAGGACCATTTCTTCTTCCGGTCGAGGGGAGGCAGCTCGATTCCTCTAGTCACAAAGTTTCCTTCCTTGTCGCGTATGATGTCCAGCGGTCTTTGGATACCGTCATAGATAGAGCTCAT
>CAYGBF010000189.1:0-2625 GCA_964348035.1 uncultured Eubacteriales bacterium
ATCGCAGCTGGAGGCTGTTTGGCTCTCGATATACAGGGGATCGTGTTAACCCAGGAAGGCCGTCCTGTCGTGGGGGCTGTGGTCTTTCACCGTCTCAGCCTGACCAAATCGGTCACTGATGAGAAAGGAGAATTCAAACTGAGCCTCCCTGAAGGAGAGGAGATCAGGCTGGAAATCATCCATCCTGATTATCTGGAGCAGGAAGTCATTGTCTCCCGAAGGGAGACTTCGAAGAAGATCATTATCAGGCTTATTCCTTTGATCCGTCAGAGGGAAGAGATCGTGGTCACGGCGATGAGGTATCCGGAGTCGTCGGCCGAGGTTCCTGCCGCTGAGTCTGTCATCCCGAGTGAGACTCTAGAAGAGGAGATGAGCCAGAACATCACGGAGGGGATTCAGAATATTCCAGGAGTTTCGAGCCTCGGAGCTGGAGGTTTTTCTGTTGTCCCGAACATCCGGGGCTTGGCCCGACGCCGGGTTTTGATCATGGTCGATAATGCTCGCATCACCAGCGATAGACGCACCGGACCCAACGCCTCTTTCATCGATCCGAGAGACGTGGACAAGATTGAAGTCCTGAGAAGCCCGTCATCGGTCTTCTACGGCTCTGATGCTATAGGAGGTGTTATCCACATCTTCACCAAGAAGATGAATCCTCAGGATGGCCTGAAGGGTGCTGTCAACCTAAAATTTGGGACGGTGAACCAAGAAAAAGGAGTCGGCTTGTCTCTCCGCGGAAAAAAGCAGAGCACGGGATTCTATCTCTCTTTCCACGGGAACGATGCGGAAAACTATTCCTCGCCGCTCGGTGAGGTTCTGATGTCGAGATTCTCGCAGGGAAGTCTGATCGGCAAGGTTTCCCATTCGAGCGGAAAGAGAGATGTGGACCTGAGTTTTATCGGCTCTCGAGGGTATGATATCGGTAAACCTAACCGTGACAGTCTGGAAAAACCCACTCAATACCCCCTGGAAAGCCAGAATCTTGTCCAACTGCGGTGGTTGGAGAAAGGATTAGGAGATACCGGCCAACTAGATCTCCAGCTCTACTTCAATCCCAATTCGTTGGAAACAGAAAAAGAAAAGATCGATGTTAGCAGGAACAGCAAAAAGGGAGAATCCTTGAGTAAGACTCAAAGCATTGATTTTGGATTTCATGTCTCCTACGGACAAAAAATCGGAGAACACTTCCGGTTCAAGGGAGGTCTGGATTTTTTTGGTCGGATGGGAGCTAAAGCCAGGAGTATTGACACGTCATTCGATCCTGAGGGTCGAGTCGAGAACACACTCGAACAAATTCCGTTCAGCCAAGGGACAAGAAATGATCTAGGTTTTTTCCTGTCCGGAGACTACACCGGCATCAGGAGGCTTGATTTGGTGGCCGGTGTGCGCTTGGATTTTATCGGGTTGGAAGCCCTTCCTGGTGAAGCCTCTTCAACCCGCAGCAGCCGGTATACAGCCTGGACGGGATTCCTAGGGGGGTCAGCCAAGCTCACCGAGAGTATCATCTTTTTTTCAAATGTTTCCCGGGCTTACCGGGTGCCGAGCCTGAATGAATTGTTCTACACCGGGATTACAGGACGGGGATTCATCATCGCCCAGCCCGGCCTCAACCCGGAAACGAGTCTGAATCTGGACGCCGGCCTGAAAATCATCCTCAAAAGATTTTTTCTTGGAGTCTACACCTTCTATTACGAGATTGATGACTTGATAGAGCGCTTCCGGACCTCGGATAAAATATACACCTACGGCAACGTGGATGAGGGGAGAATCTACGGTGTCGAAGTCGAGATGGAATATTATCCTCGACCGGGATGGAAAATCTTCGGGAATGTCTTTTCCTTCCAAGGAACCAGTCAGAAAACACAGAATCCGTTGAGTGATGTTCCACCGCCCCGGCTTTTTCTGGGAACCAGGTTTTGGATAAAAAGATTCTCAGTCGAAGTCAACGCTACTTTCCAGCGTCGGAAAACCGATCCTGGCCCAGCCGAGATCGAAATCTCATCCTACGAGATTTTGAACATTAAGTTGAATTATTCTCTGGCTTCATCTTTTAGCTTCTATTTGTATCTTTCCAATCTTTTTAACCAGACATATTTAGCCAGGCCGGACCCTGATTCTGTCGAAGAGCCAGGCAGAAATCTGATCATCGGCTTGAATTTTACATTTTAAGGAGGCGAGCATGGCATCGACGATGGTAAAACAGAGGATCCGTGTTTTTTGGTATAGCTTGCTCTTGTTGATTGTCGCGGTTGCCGGCACGGCTGGTGATTTTTCTTTGGAGGCAGTGATGTCGTCGGCCTTTCCCTCGAATCTTGTTGCCTCTCCTCGAAGAGACGTGGTCGCCTGGGTATTCAACTGGCGAGGTCAGCGGAATATCTGGATTGCCGAAGGCCCTGATTACAAAGCCCGTCAGCTGACAGAGTACACTCAGGACGATGGCCAGGAGCTGGGATCTTTGGCCTTTGACTCCGAAGGCAAGATCATCCTGTATGTCCGGGGTGGTTCGGCCAACAGGGCAGGGGAGTATCCCAACCCGACTTCTGATCCGAAAGGAGCAGAGCAAGCTATCTGGGCCATCAAGGTGGCCGGTGGAAAGCCTTGGCGGATCGGATTAGGCACTAGCCC
>CAYGBF010000190.1:0-8173 GCA_964348035.1 uncultured Eubacteriales bacterium
TTATAGTGTTGCCCAGAGGTTGGTGTCTAACCTCTTCAATGGTTCCATGGATGCCTATTTGGATATCCTTTTGGGATTGGCCGAGCAGTACAAGATCGATGGTGTTGTCCATTATGCGCATTGGGGTTGCCGGTGGAATTATGGACGGTTGAAGATTGTCAAGGAGGCCTTCCAAGAAAAAGGAATCCCGATCATCAGCATCGACTGTGACAGCGCTTCGGAGCGCAACTACTTCGAAGGCCAGATTAAGAACCAGCTCGACAGTTTCCTGGATATGATCGACTGACTCCACTCTGATATCCAAAAGACTCTCTCCCTCATTCGCTCCATCATTTTGGTTGACACCTCCTTCATACCTTAGTAATCTTTCCCCGACCTGGAAAAGGGAAAGTCATGAGCATAAAGTGCCGGCAGTGTCACTTCGATAATCCCGCTGACACCGATTACTGCGGGAAGTGTGCTATGCCACTCAAAGCTGCCGATGAAGCGGCTGTTTCTCACACCAAAACACTGCAAGTTTCGATGAAGGAATTAACCCTCGGCAGCACCTTTGCCGGGAGATACCAAGTTCTCAAAGAGCTGGGAAAAGGGGGGATGGACAGAATCTACTTTAGGATCAACGCTGAAGATCTAAGAGTGCTGCAAAAGTCTATGACATTCTTTACCAAGCGGCTCAAGTTTATTCTTTACAACATCCCAAATTATCTGTGTGTTCACTCCGAAGTATTCGTGAGTCAAAATGTTCCGGAGGGCCACAATTTTGCGCCATTCGATTTCCGGTGATCTTGCCTTTGTCTCAGAAGGAAGCCTACGCGCGGCCTCTCCGATAACTTCGAGATTGCGAACGACGGCATCAATAGTGATGTTGCTCAACTTAAAATCTTCATAAGACATGCCTTTTGTGTATTCTTGGATGCGGGTCAACGCTTCTACAATATCGCTTAGATAAAGCCTATATTCCCTCGGCATAAAGGACCTCGCGCATAATCTTAGGTTTAACCTGTTCCTTTAAGGAATCAGCCAAAACAAGATCGACCTCATGGCCGAACAACTCTTCAAGGAAAAATTTGAGTTCCATGTACCTATCAAAGCTGGGATTTACGAATTCAACGAGAACGTCAATGTCACTCTCTGCGCTGGCCTCTTCTCTAACGCACGACCCGAAAAGCCCGATACGACGCACACCAAACTTCTTTATCTCAGGCGCAAAGCGCTGCATGAGCTGCAGCAGTCTTTTGCTGGTTTGAGGTTTAGATTTTTTTGCATCGTGGTTTTCTACCCACGCGTCGATTTCCGATTTTCTGAATTTCAAGAGTCTTCCGATCTTGCGAGCTGGGAGATCCAAACGCTCCACCCACTTATAGACCGTGAATTTTTTGATGCCCAGGTATTCTGCGATTTCGTCGACCGAAAGCCAGCGCTCATCCATGATTTTTCTCCTTGAAAAATTGTCTAATATATCATATCATATCAAAATAAATAATATCATATATAATAAAAATCAGTCAAATCATGGATTACATCTTATTCATCTTTCGATAGACGATGCAGTCTTTCCATCTCCGATTGACTCCTCTCTCAGAAATTGATATTCTTCTGCTGGACTCACCAGAGGGGAAAATGGGTTTGGAGTACAATTCAAACAAATCAAAGAATGAGCGAGATGCTGTAGAGCATTATGAGAAATTCCTCTCTAATCTATTGTGATTAAGGCTAGGAATAGATCAGAAGAGGTTGTCAATAAGAATCAAAAAAGGAGGAAGAAATAATGAAGACCCGGATGAATTTTTCAAGACTAATTCTTCTTATGATACTCGCCATCGTTTATATGAACTGCGCCCCTCCTCCTACGAGTGATATCAGGGGAGAGATACTGGACATGACTTTTCCCTATGATGAGAGTTCCATCTACTGGCCAACAGCCAAACCGTTCGAACTGGTGAAGGTTTTCTGGGGTATTTCCGAAGGTGGTTATTGGTACGCATCCAACAAATTCAGTGCTTCGGAGCACGGGGGAACCCATGCCGATGCCCCGATTCATTTTGCCGAGAACGGACGGACAATGGACCAGATTCCTCTGGAAGAATGGATTGGGCCAGCCGTCAAGATCGATGTCACCAGGAAATGCGAGGAGGATCGGGATTATCTCCTTACCGTTGCCGACATCGAAATGTGGGAGGGAGTGTACAGAAAAATGCCTGAGGGTGCATGGGTCATCATGTATACGGGAATCGACACCAAGTTTTACCCCGACAAAAAGAAAGTCCTCGGAACAGAGAAGACGGGTGAAGAGGCTATTCCTGAGCTGAGTTTCCCTGGATTCTCTCCTGAATCCGTGGAGTTTCTCACCAGAGAAAGAAACATCACCGGAATCGCCATCGATACACCGAGCATCGATTACGGGAAATCTAAAGAGTTTAAAGTTCATCAGATACTTTTTGCTGCTGACAAGCTGGCTTTGGAGAATATCGCCAACCTGGATAAACTGCCGGCGGAAGGCGCCATGCTCTATGTCATCCCGATGCTGATTAAAGATGGTACAGGGGCCCCGGCCCGTGTTTTTGCTATCCTGACTGAATGAACCGAGGTTAGACTGACATGATTTTTGTTTTGACCGGAGCTGTACATTCCGGAAAAACCACGTCCCTGAAAAGGATGATCGAAGAGCTTCGTAAAGAGAGTATCGTGATAGACGGCTATCTGAGTGAAGTCGTTTTGGAAAACCAGGAAATTATTGGGTATGATTTATTCGATTTAAAAGAAGAGAAATCGATTCCGTTTATCCACAGGGAGGGGCAAGAGGGTTGGGAGAGAGTTGGATCCTATTCCGTTATTCCCCAAGGTCTTTCCCGGGCAAAAGGCATCATCTTCAGGGGGAGTAAGGCTGGTATCCTTGTCGTGGATGAAGTCGGTCCTCTGGAACTGGCTGGAAAAGGAATCTGGCCGGCTCTCGAGAAGGTCCTCTTCCTGCCAAAACCCGACTTTATTCTGGTTGTGAGGAAGCGAATTATCGAGGACTTTCTCGAATTGATCGGGAGCCAAGAGGTGAAGATATTCGATACAGATGATACGGGATTCTCTGAAAGACTGATCCAGGAGGTTAAAAGAATTGCGGTGGACGGCCCATTCTAGTATTCTGAGGACGAAATCTAACATTCAATACAATGAAAAATCTTTATGCCTATCTACTTGATTTACTCGAGGTCAAGAAGCAAGTCGCTCTAGCGACGATCATCGAGGCCAAAGGGTCGACTCCTCAAGTACCCGGAGCTTCGGCCGTATTTTCCTCTGAGGGACTCCTCGCTGGCACTCTGGGAGGAGGGCTCCTGGAAGGGGATGCTCAAAGGAGAGCCGTTGGAGCACTTAATGATGGAAAATCTCTCCTGTATGAATTCAGCCTCGAAGCCGATATCACCTCGGAAGAAGGAGCGATCTGCGGAGGCAGAGTAAAGGTTCTCATCGATGCCTTGCCTGAAGAAAATAAGAAGGCTTTCCAGGAAATGAAGCAGTCTCTCCTCGAGCGACAGCCCGGGGTTCTCACGACCAGGATAGGAGAGTCAAAAGAAGGAGTCCACTCAATTATTCGATCATGGGTTCGGAAGGGACAGATGGATTCCACAGATTTGGGAAGTCCTCTTTCTTCACACAGAGAAAATATTGAAAGAGCTTTCTCGAATGGAAAGCCTGCTTTGTTGACACTAACAAGACCTGCGGACGAGTATCTCTTTTTTGAACCTTTTTTCCCGTTGCCCCAGCTCATCATCGCCGGAGCCGGCCACATCGGCCGCGCCGTGGCCCATATGGGGAATCTCTTGGATTTCGAGGTCACGGTCATTGATGATAGGCCTGAGTTTGGCAATAAGAAGAATATTCCTGACGCGGATCACATCATCGTCGATGAGTTTGAACAATCCATCAGGAAACTTTCTCTAGACAGCGACAGCTTTGTTGTCATCGTGACTCGTGGACACCAGAATGATGCGGATGCCCTCCGTCCGTGCATCGGATCAAAAGCGGGTTACGTCGGGATGATCGGGAGCGCGAAGAAAATAAGCCTGATGCGCAAGCGGTTCCTCGAGGAAGGCTGGACCAGTCCTGAGCAGTTCGACAAAGTCCATGCCCCAATCGGAGTTGACATAGGGTCTAAGACCGTCGAGGAAATCGCGGTCAGTATCGCTGCTCAGCTTGTCGAGGTCCGCAGTCATCTAAAAAACAAGAGGAAGTCCGGATGAAAATCGCGGCCATGATTCTTGCTGCCGGAGAGTCCAAGAGGATGGGAGAGCCCAAACTCCTCCTCCCGTTCGGAAAAAAGACTATAATCGAAACCGTTATCGACAGCGTCATCAAGTCAGGGGTGGATGAAATTCTGGTTGTTCTTGGATCAAGCGCTGAAAAGATTGAAAAGAAAATAAAGGATTTTCCTTTAAGGAAAACGGTCAATCCTGATTATAAACAGGGCATGTTGTCTTCGGTCCAATGGGGATTCAAAGTCCTGTCGGATGAAATCCAAGGGGTTTTGGTCTGTCTCGGTGATCAGCCTTCGATTTCCGCTGTGGTCATTGATAAGGTCATTGATGCCTACAAACAGACAGGAAAGGGGATAGTCGTACCGACTTATAAAAGGAGGAGAGGGCATCCAGTTCTCATAGGAATAAAATATCTGGAGGAGATTAAAAACCTCAGCCCGGATGTTGGCCTTCGGGGTGTCGTCTATAACCATCCGGAGGACACACACGAAGTGGAGGTCGACACTGTCTCCATCCTCCGGGACATCGACAATCCCGATGATTACAACAAAGAGCTAAAGGAGGAATGATGGGGTCAGACTTTGAAAACTTGAATAATATTATTTTTGTGTCAATTTTGAGATAAACAATTGTTCTGGGAGGAAAGAGTTTTTATTGAATTAGGGGGCATATAAAATAATTCAAATTTTCAAAGTCTGACCCCGAAGGATAAGACAGCTCGGGTGAGGATAATTTCTGCCAGTTCTGCTTTGTAGGAGTTATCTTTTAAGGGTTTAGCTTCTTTCAGCGTTACTTTGGCGGCCTGTCTGACCAAATCCTCTGTGACTTTTTTGCCTCTAATCATTTTTTCAGCAGCTTGGGCTCGCCATGGAGCAGGAGCCACACCACCGAGGACAATGCTGATATCGCTGAAGGTCTTGCCGTTAAGGGATCCTTTCACGGCGGCCGAAACCAGAGCAAAATCCCAAGTCCCCCTCTCCTTCATCTTGAGATAGGAGCTTTTATCTCCGCTTTTTCTGGCTGGGATTTTGACTTCTGTTATGACCTCACCGAAACCCAGAATATTTTCGCTGCGCACATCGGTCTTTGGAAGAATGAAGAAATCGACTAAGGAAATCTTCTTATCTTCTTTACCAGATCTGACAGTTAGCTCTGCATCCAGGGCCATGAGCATGGGAGCTAGGTCAGAGGGATGGACGATGTAACAAAATCCGCCGCCCAAAATCGCGTGATATTTATTCCTCCCTCTTATCGCAAAACAGCGATTGCCTCCCTTTTTGCGGCACTGAACCTGAGGATCACGATAGTACCAGCAGCGGGGCCTCTGGCAGAGATTTCCGCCGACCGTGCCCATATTCCTCAACTGAGGAGTAGAGATGGATTTGGCGGCTTCGTGGAGTCCAGGGAATTCCTGTTCGATCATGTCATTTTCGGCGAGTTGGGCGAGGGTCGTCAAAGCACCGATTCTCACACCGTCTGCATCTTTTTTTATGTAAGAGAGATTCTCGATAGATTTGAGGTCAACGACAGAATCCGGGACGAGGATTTCATCCTTGATTTCTCCGATGAGGTCAGTCCCGCCGGCCATGAGAAAGATTCCTTCTTTTTTTTTGGCCAGGAGTGAAGTCACCTGATCGAGCGACTGTGGTTGGGCTATCTTGAAGTTTCTCATCAGGCCACCTCCTTTCTTTTCAGAGTAGCAAGCACTTTATCAGGAGTCATCGGGATTTCTCTGACATGGACACCAATGGCATTGTAGACGGCGTTGGCGATAGCCCCAGAGATGGGGATGCGAGGCGGCTCTCCCAGCCCCTTAGTGCCGAGGATGTTAATGTATGGATCGACCATGTCAACAAAATGGACTTCAATCTCGGGAATATCGAGGGAAGTGGCCAGTTTATAATCCCTCAAGTTCGGGTTCACCATGTTCCCGGTAGCATCGTCCATGATTCTCTCTTCGAAAAGAGCTGTGCTGATGCCCTGAGTGATCCCTCCCACGACCTGGCTTTCTGCGGTTTGCTTGTTGGTTATGCGGCCGCTTTCATGGACAGCCACGACCTTAAGGACCCTTATTTTGCCCGTTTCTGTGTCGACTTCAACCTCAGCAAAGTGAGCTCCGAAAGTATTATAGGCATAGTCCGAAGGACGTCCGGAACATTCTCCAGGGAATACCATTTCCCGGCGGATGTCTCTCCGCAGTTCGTTAAAAGCGACGGATTGAGAAGGATCGTTCTTGTTGATAATCTTTTTGTCTTCCAGGACGATATCTTCAGCGGATACCTTAAACTTCCGGGCCCCTAGCCTTTTAAGCCAGTCAGCAGCCTTCAAAGCCGCTTCCCTGACCGCCGGAGCCACGGAGGGATTGGTCGTGCTCCCTCCTGAAGAGCCGCACCAGGGATACATGGTATTCCCGATCTTGACTGTGACATCCTTCGGTTTTAATCCGAGTGTTTCGGCCGTGATCAAGGCCATGTAAGTTCTGGTACCTCCACCCAGGTCTTGGGTTCCACAGACAGCCTCGATACTGCCGTCCCGGTGGATTTTGACATCTACCGCTGTACCTGGTCTTCCTGTTCCCCACCAGATTTGACTGGCCATGCCCAGACCGCGGCGTGTCTTCCCGCTTTCACCTCCGGGTGTCTTATTCCGCCTCTCCCAGCCAATCTTCTTGGCTCCGATCTCGTAGCATTTATCCAGCCCCTTGGAGGAATAGGGAATACCGGTGTCACCTCGGTTCTTAGCGGAGTAATTTTTCTTCCTCATCTCGAGAGGGTCCATCCCAATTTTGGCAGCGAGTTCTTCCAGGAATCCTTCGAGAGCAGTTGTCCCTTGGACATGACCCGGTGCTCTGGTCGGGCGGTCGGCGCCTGTGTTGGTATAGACTGTGTTTTCTTCCACTTTCAGATTGGGACATTTGTAGACATCGATGATTGGCTCTGAACATCTGTCACCTGTTGTGATACCGCCGCAGGTATAATTTTTGAGAGAAAGTGCGGTGAGAGTGCCGTCCTTTGTGACACCGCCCTTGATTGTCTGGAGGCTGGACGGACGATTTCCCACGCAGAGGGAATTCTCTTTTCTGGTGAGTATAATTTTGACGGGCTTTTTGGCTTGTCTTGCCAGCAGAGCAGCCGCCACCGTGTAATCGTTCAAGCCTAACTTACTCCCGAATCCTCCGCCCATGTATTGTTTTATGACTTGAACGCGACTGGCCGGGATCTTCAAAAATTGAGCCAGTCCGTCCCTGACATTGAATATCGCTTGAGTGGAGTCCCAGACAATGAGCCTTTTACCCTCCCATTTGGCGATGCTGCCGTGCGTTTCAGCGGGGTGGTGGATCTCGATAGCTGTTTTGTACGTCCGTTCCAGGACAACATCTGCCTCTTTGAAACCCTTCTCGATATCGCCTCTTGTGTAATCATTAAATTTCCTCACGTTAGCCTTATCATGAACCTGGGGGGCTCCCTCTGCCATGGCTTTTTCCTCTGTGACCACAAACGAGAGAGGTTTATAGTCGACCCGGATGAGCTTCAAGGCCTCCTCGGCTGTTTGTTCATCCACCGCGGCGACAGCGGCCACCTGTTCCCCAGCGTACCTGACACGTTCTTCCTTGAGTTGGATAGCGGCCTTGACTCCAGGAAGGTTTTTGACCCGACTGAGGTCGACCGAAACAACATCCGCACAGGCATGAGGACATCTGAGGATTTTTCCGTGGAGCATGCCCCTAAGGTTGATGTCATGGGTGTACGGAGCCTGACCGGTGACGATCTTTTCGCCGTCGATTCTCGGAGTGTACTTGCCGATAATCTTGAATTCCTCTTTTTCGGGAGAGGGAAGCTCTTCTGGCTCCTCAGTTTCCTTGTCGCTGTATTCTTCGTAGTAGAGGAGATTGGAATCTTGGATATCTTTCGAATATTGTTTCTTTC
>CAYGBF010000191.1:0-3593 GCA_964348035.1 uncultured Eubacteriales bacterium
GGTATCATCTTGAGCTGGGATCCTGGATTGGGCCGTTTCACTCTGAAGGGGCCTCTTCTGGTCACGGCGGCCATGGTGTGTTGGGGATTGGATAACAACTTGACCTGCAAAATTTCCGACAAAGACCCGATTCAAATCACTCAGATAAAGGGATTTTTTGCCGGGGGGACGTGTCTCCTCCTGGCCGTCCTGTTGCGGATGACTCTTCCGCTCGAGATATCTTTCATCTTGGCCCTCGTTTTAGGATCGTTCAGTTACGGCCTGAGCCTGGTCCTGTTCATCAAGGCCCTCAAAGGGCTGGGATCCTCCAGAACCGGAGCCTTCTTCAGCCTGGCACCGTTTGTCGGAGCCGTATTTTCGGTTATCGTCCTCCGGGAGTGGTTGGGATGGGTGATGTTTCCGGCAGCGGGTCTGATGATCGTCGGTGTCTACCTTATCTGGATGGAACGGCATTCCCACCGCCATTTTCATCCCCGTCTGACCCACGCTCACACCCACAGTCACGATGACGGCCATCATATCCATTCCCATCCGGATCACGTCGAGGAGCCTCATGCCCATGAGCACACCCACCATGAAATAGAACATATTCATGTCCACTGGCCCGACACCCATCACCGGCACAGCCATTGATGGAAAGAAAGGGAAATTGTTCCCTTTCATTGTGTTTTATAAACAAAATTTGAGGAGGAGTTCATGTCAGATGAGCTCATTTCTTTCTGTGGGCTCGATTGTGTTGAGTGTCCGGCCTACATCGGCACTCAGCGGCAGGATGAGGCTCTGTTGACAAAGACGGCCAACCGGTGGTCGACCAAAAAACACAAACTCTACCCCGCGGATATCCGCTGTGAAGGCTGCCTCACCGGTCAGAGGTTGGCATGTTTCTGTGCAGAATGCCAGGTGAGGATGTGTGGTGTGAAAAAGGCGGTCGAAAACGGCGGCTTCTGTGATGATTATCCCTGCCAAACACTTAAAAAGGTCTGGACATGGCTCAGAACACCAAAGGCTAAAACCAGATTGGATGAGATCAATCAAAAACGTCCGTGACAGGGGAAGAGTAATTCCACTTTTCTTTCTCTTTATTCTCTACCAGGCCATACTGCTGGTGGGATTCAGGGCGTCCCTTTCTCAGGAGCTGTCCAAAACAACCATCAGGAATGACACCCAAAAACCTGTCCGGTATGCTGTTCAACTGGACCGCCCGGGCGAGAGGCAGGAAAGGAAAGTCATAGACCCGGGGCATACCCACCACTTCCCGGGGGACACCGCCTTGAAACTGACTTTTCCCCGGGATGGAAAACCACTCCCTTATCGGCTCAATCCAGGGGGGGTGTATTTCTTCCAGCTGGATGAGCAGAACAAGCTGGATGTCTACGCCGACATCGAAAAGAAAGCTGATGTGGAAGACGCCGTCCCTTTCGTGGCCACTCCGAGGGGTGTTGTCAGGAAAATGCTGGAGATGGCCCTTGTGGATAATAATGATGTGGTGTAGGACCTGGGCTGTGGAGACGGCCGGATCGTGATCATGGCGGCCGAAAAGTTCGGAGCCTTGGGAGTCGGGATCGATATCGACGACCGCCGGATAAAAGAGTCAAAGGCTCACGCCACAGCTGCCGGCGTTGAAGACAGGGTAAAATTCCGCCTCCAAGATGTGTTTAAAGCCGATATTTCTGAGGCCACCGTCGTTACTCTATACATGCTGACCGAAATCAATCAACGGCTCTGCCCACAGCTGGAACAACAGCTTAAACCCGGCACGGTCGTGATCACGCACAGCTACCCAGTGCCAGGCTGGGCAAGCAGGCTGATCGATTTTACGTTGATGTCAGCCGAAGATGGCGAAGAACACATCATCTATCTCTATCAAAAATAAACGATGCCAGGAGATTTTCAGGCTCATGTACATCGGTGTTGATTTTTTAATCGATTCCGGTTTAAACCTTCACCTCAGCGAAGTCAATACCGGTGTCCCGGGTGGGGCTTCGGAATATGACCTCATCCAGCGGGTGAAATACGGTCAGCCCTCTGGGGTTTTCGACCGGATTAGCGCCCTCTCGGAAAAACACTTCGGGAAAGATTTTTACAGCTACATCAACAGTCTTCCGTACATAGATGACCTGAGATCTTTAAAAATCTGGATGGACGGAGAAGGCCCGCTGCCCAGAAATCCAGCGCCAGCTTTGAGACTCGAGGATAAATGGATTCAGTATCTCTTGCTTTCGGATGATCACGCAATGATTCCCACGAAGATCTATGACCGAAAAGATGAACAGGAGCTTGAACTCAGACTAAACCAGGGACACACTCTGGTCATAAAAAAACGGTTAGGAAGAGGCGGGAAAGGATTCAGGGTGATAGAGGATACTTCTGAACTGAATAAACTCGACCTCGAGGAGAATTTCTACCTCATCCAACCTTACATCGAGAGCCAAATCGGCATGTATAAACTCTCGCTGCGAGTATTAGCCTTTTTGGGAGAGTATATCTGTATGTTTGCCAATCTTGCTCCCCGTTTAACCTCTAATCACGGGTTTCGGTTTGACATCTCCCCCGGGGATGTCCTTCGTCTCTCTGATGAAGATTTTAAAACCAAGAGGATCGTCCAGAAGGCTTGGGAAGCCGATATTTTTTATAAAGGCAACATTCCCGATTACCTGTACGAGAATGTCTACATAGAGGATATTGCGGAAGCAGAGCTCATCCTCCCCCGCACTATCCATGAAGAAGTCAAAAAAACGGCCGCCTCTATCAGCCGATTTTACATGGGATTAGATCTGAATTCCTTACCAAAATCTTATATCGAAGAATAGGGAACGTCTCCCTCAAGAAACGTCGGCTTGAGCCTGCGCTTCTTTTGTCGGCAGCTCCAGCCCGAGTTTAAGCCTCTTATCCGCACCAAGGAGCAGGAGCGAAAAAATAAGCCCCGAAAATCCCAGCGAGGCAAACATCAGCTCCATGTTGGTGTAATCACCGCCCGAAGCATCCACCACCTTACCCGCCAGCCAAGGAAAGATGAAGAGACCGAACATCTGGACCCAAGCGATGATCCCGAAAGCTGTCCCGAGAAATTTCTCTTTGACGAGAATCGGCACAGCCGGCCAGAGGGCCGCCGGAACGAGGGAAAAAGAAATTCCCAGGATGATGAAAGAGACGGCTGGATGAAGGTAGGTCAGCCCGAGCAGCAGATGAGCCGGGATGATCAGTAAAGACCCAAAAATCATGATCTTTCCTCGATGGCCAACCTTGTCGACCAACAAGCCAAGAAGCGGTGTAAAGATCATAGAGGCCGTCATGATGAGCGATGTGTACATCCCGCCTTGGGCATCCGTCAAGCCGAATTTCATCTGCATAAATCGAGGCGCATGATTGGTAAAAGGGAAGACGGCTGAGTAGAAGGTCACACAGAGGAAACAGATGAACCAGAACGCGGCGTTCAGCTTGAATATATCGCCGACCTCAATCTTTTCCTCTGCACCTGCCTTAATCGCTTTATCCACATCCCTGTCTATCATCAGGTAGATGAGAAAAAGGATGAACGAGACGAACATGATGATCGTACTGGCCCATATTGACCAACGCCATGTGCCTGTGGC
>CAYGBF010000192.1:0-8263 GCA_964348035.1 uncultured Eubacteriales bacterium
CCTTGAGGAGCAAAGCTGATGACGTCGAGTCTTGAGTCATTGGCCAGCTGCTGGATTCTCCTCAGAATGGTCGAGATTTCCCTTTTCTTGGGGATGATCTCCTCCAATTCAGTGAGCATGACGGCCATCTGCTTGATCTCGGCCTCGATCTTGTCGAGCTCCTGCTTTTTGATCTGCAATCGGGCCACCTCGTCTTCGACGCGAATTCTTTCCTCCCTTATGTTTCTCAGCTCTTCATCTTTCCCCTTGTAGTAGAACATGTAGAAAAGCCCGAAGATGATAAGAGCCAAAGCTAAGTATCCATACCAAGGCCAATTTTTCATTTTGTTTCCTCTTTGGCGGATTCTTGTGGAGGGGAATAATCTCCAGGCAGAGCATACTGGGCTGTGAGAGTAAACTCTAAGTATTGGCTGTTTCTTTCTGATTTCTGAGTCGAGGAGATGAGGTTAACCCCCATGATATAGGGGCTGTTTTCCAGGTTGAAGATGTAATCGGCGATCAAGTTATTCGAGAGAGCTCTGCCCGTTATTTCCAGTATTTGGTCTTCGTATTTTGTCTCGATAAGCCAAACCCATTCAGGAATAAGCTCGCTGAGTTCGTCCATGATTCTGACGGGGATAGGCTGTTGAGCCTTCAGAAAATTGATGAGATCGATTTTTCTCTGGAGCGTTTTCTTCTGTTGTTCTAGCTGCTCTAACTTTTCTGTGACGTATTTGAGACTTTCCCTTTCTTGCTGGGCTACCAGTAGCAGATTCCTTTCTTCGTTAATCGCATTTCTCTGCATGAGATAAAGAACCACCACGACAGCAATCAGAAGGAGAAATATGAGATAAGAAAACGGAAATTTTCTTTCTTTTCTTACTTTTGGTGCCGCTATGGCTGGGGTTTCTTTGAAATCCTTTTTTTCCGGTTTTAAGAGATTGATTCTGATCATGGCTTATTTCTCTGTTTTTCGAGTTGCTAGACCTGTGGCTACTCCAAAAAGGGCAGCCAATTCTTGGTTAAACATAGGATCAAATTTCTTTTCGTCGATGTAGATCTTCTGAAAAGGATTGAAAATTTCTGTTTTGATGTTGAACTTTTTCTCGAAATATAGGGTCAAGTCTTTTAACTTAGACAGACCACCGCTCAAGAAAATCTGCTCGATTTTTCTTTCCTGCTTCTCACCGGCTTCATAAAAAGTGAACGTTTTCTCGATTTCCTCGAGGAGATTCTCCACGTTCGTATGAATAGAGGCTTCCAGCTGTTCTTCTGGGACGTTCTGGACTGGGAGGCCCTTGATGGCCTTCTCGGCATCGTCGAAGCTGATGTTAAGGTCCTTGCTCAAGTTTTCGGCAAAGAAATATCCTCCCAAAGACAGATCGCGGAAAAGCTGGGGGATGCTTTTTTCGATGATGATGAGGTTGGTGATGTTGGCTCCTATGTTGATGATGACCGCCGTTTTTTCTTTAAGAATTTCCGGGTAGTTAACCTCCATCGAATTCTGAAGAGCAAAAACATCCACTTCTATGGCTTCTAGATTTTTTCGGGCTTGATGGACCACATTACTGTAATTGGCAACCTTATCTTTCTTGGCGGCGACCAGGAGGATATCCAAGTTTTTATCACCTGATTCTGGCGAAGGTCTTAGGATCGCATAATCGACGTTCGTCTCCTCATAAGGGTAAGGAATGTTATGTTTCGCTTCCCAAATAATGGATTCGGCTAATTCTTCTGTATCCATGTCCGGCAGGGAGATTTTCTTGATGATGACGGAGTTCCCGGAGACAGCAATCGCCACGTTCTTGTTGGAAATTTTGTTTTCATCGAAGATCGTCTTGATTTTCTCCACGACAGCGGAGGAATCGATGATTGTGCCTTCAACAATTGCATCTCGAGGGAGGAGCTCATAGCCTATTTTTTTGACTTCGAAGAGGTACAGGTCTTCCTTTTTCTTTGGGTTAAGCTCGACGGCTTTTATAGAATTTGAGCCGATATCTAACCCAACCAATCCTTTTTCTCGGCCGAAACCGATCATGTTTCTCTCATCCTTTTATAAATTTAGACGGTTTTTCTCTTTCTTGAATTTTTCTCTTATTTTCTTCTCGACAAATTTGGGGACTAAATCCTTAAGACAACCGCCCAGCATGAAAATCTCCTTGACTAGCTTCGAACTGAGGTAGGTGTAACTCACGTTTGGCATCATGAAGAACGTTTCGATTTCAGGATTGAGCTTCCTGTTCATCAGGGCCATTTGGAATTCGTACTCGAAATCTGAGATGGCCCTGAGACCTCTGATGACGATTCTGGCCCTGTTCTTTTTTGCGAAGTCAACGAGGAGGCCATGAAAGGCTTTGACTTTGATATTCTTTTCCTCAGTAAAGACCTGGTGAATCATCTCTATCCTTTCTTTAGTCGTAAACAGAGGGCTCTTTTCGGGGTTTTCTAGGACAGCGACGATCATTTTATCGAATACTTTCAGACCTCTTTGGATGATATCCACATGCCCCATGGTAATCGGATCGAAAGAACCAGGGTAGACAGCTATGTTTCTCATGACGGGATTTCTTTACACCTATGACGGTTGGGATAGTCAAAATCTCTCATCCCCCAAGCCAGATTCTTGTCGGCAGTCCTGTTATCGGAGGGAATAAGCTGGATACCAGGAAGGGATTTTTTTCGGTCTTGAAGAAAAGGGAAGGAGGTCGTAGGAGCTTGTTGTAGGTATGCTACCCTTTTTGCAGCGATATCTCGCACTTGACCTGGCTTACCTTCAGTTTTTGACAAGATATACCATATGTAGTGAAATGTCAAGCATAAACTACTAAATATTGAAAAAAAAGTCCACAAACCTAAGTATGAATAATCCCTTGAGAAAAATTCGATGTCTTGAGTCACTGACGATGAAAATAACAATATTCTTTTCCTTTAATGGTGTTCTCTTAGCTTACTTACCTCTTGAAAGCCGTCAATCACCCGTGCGGAGGATTCCCAAGGTGAATTTTATAAGGCTCATCTCACCTAAAAGGGTTAGAAAATGTCCCCCTCGGATTGATTTCTCGCCTTTTTTTAGGGAAAATAGAGACAGGGACGATGAGAAAAACCAGTATCATATGTGTTCTATTCTTGATAGCCGCAACCATCGTAATGGCTCCTTCTTCAGAAGAGGACGATCCCTATATCCGCCTCAGGGAAAGAATGGTTCGGACACAGCTCGAAGAACGAGACATTACCGATGAAAACGTTTTAGAAGCTATGAGAAAAGTGCCCCGTCATCTTTTTGTCGGCCCGAACTACCGCCGCCAGGCTTATGAGGACTATCCCTTACCCATCGACGAAGGGCAGACTATCTCTCAGCCGTATATCGTGGCCTTGATGACGCAACATTTAAAACTGAAACAGGGAGAAAAAGTCCTAGAAATAGGCACGGGCTCGGGTTATCAGGCAGCTGTTTTGACTCATCTGACCGACCAGGTCTTTTCGGTCGAGATCAGAGAGAAACTGGCTGAGAAAGCTGCCAAAACCCTGGAAAGCCTCGATTACACAGCGGTCCGGGTGAAATGGGAGGATGGTTACTACGGATGGGAGGAACACGCTCCGTATGATGCCATCATCGTCACCTGCGCGGCCAACCACGTACCTCCTCCTCTCCTCAAGCAGCTCAAAGAAGGAGGACGTCTTATCATTCCCGTGGGGAGTACCCTTTACTTCCAGACGCTGACTCTCATCACCAAAAAAAAGGGCAAACCGAAAGTCAAGCACATTCTAGGCGTTCGCTTCGTGCCGATGGTCGGAGAAGCCCAGAAAAAGAAGAGCCAGTAGGTAGGCTACCGCCGCCATGGCGAGAACAAGACTGTAACCGACCCAGAAGGCAAGCATCAAAGCCAAAACAGAGTTCACGACGGAAGAAAAGGCGTTTGTGGCCCATGCCCAGGGAATTGTGCCTTGAACCCTTCCCTTCAACAGCCGAATTCCCGTCGGGAACGGAAAGCCCATCAAAAAACCGAGCGGAAAAATGACAAGGAAGGTCAGGATAACTTTCAGTAAGAAAGAGCAGCCTAGACACCCCTTGAATAAAATAGGAAGAAAGATCAGATACAGGAATATGAGTCCGGCACAGAGTAAAAGACCCTTCTTGAGGTTCTTGGCAAGGGATTGGCCGAGGATTCGCCTGGAGAAAAAGCTTCCCATGCCTGCCGAGAAGAGGAGAGAGAAAAGGATTATGGCCATTGAATACAGGGGATGACTCAGGAAAAGGATGAATTCCTGGATGAGGGTGATTTCGACGAACATAAACGCCATCCCGATAAACCCGAAATAGGAAAAGACTTTCCAAAACTTTCTCTCTCGAGTATGCCCTCTTTTTTTTAGAACAAAGAGAGGAAGAAAAATCAGGATAAAGGCGATGAAGACAGCCTGGATGAACAGGAGAGGAACCAGGAATTCGCCCTGGAGAAACGGAAGCCACTTTTGCCCAAGGGCTTTGTATGTTCTTTTCAGCTTACCCAGCCTGAAGAAATTATAGAAGAACGGCCTGTCATCCGTGACGGGCTTTATCTCGAAGAGATAGTCCAGGTACAGCTTGCCCCGGCTCTTAGGATCGATGAGTTTTTGGCTCAATTCGTAGTAAACGGGATTCTCGTAGACATTGTGTTGGTTGGCTTCTTCTTTTTTTATGCCTGGGTAATAGACGAGATCGAAGAGACATCTCTCGGCATATTTTTTTAAGGACTGGATCTGATCATAACGGAATGGACTCTTGCTGATAAAATAACTGATCGTCCCCCAACTGCGGAGGGCCATGATACACTTCGCGGGGTGCTTTCCACTCCTCTCCAAGGCTTCTATCCACATCGCTAGACTTCTGATTTCCTGTCTCGGAGGCGGCAGGAGATAAAGACTCAGGCTCACCACCCCCTGAGGAGAGAGTCGGTCGATAACCTGTCGGAAGGAATCGAGTGTCAAAAGATAATTTTCCCCAAACCCGTGCAAACCAGAGCTCGACGAACCGAATATGTCTTTCAAGGAAAACACGATAAGGTCGTAGGAAGCTTTTTCTTGCTCCAGGAAGGCCCGACTATTGACGGAAACGACCTGAACCTCATCCCGCTCATACAGGTTTCCACTGAAAAGGGCCAAGTCTTGAGTGAGTAATTTGATGATCAAAGGGTTGGACTCGATGACCTTGATCGAGGCGGCCTGGAAGGCGACAGCGGCCAGCACATCCAAGCTTCCCCGTGGTTCGATGATCAAAGTCCGGGGATTCCGATGAAGAGAATATGCCAGGGAGGAAGGAATAAAGGAAAGAAATTCCAGGTTTGTTACCTGCGGACTTTGGTAGCTGGTGATGGC
This sequence comes from uncultured Eubacteriales bacterium, assembly GCA_964348035.1. Taxonomy (GTDB): domain Bacteria; phylum Acidobacteriota; class Aminicenantia; order Aminicenantales; family Aminicenantaceae; genus CAYFXE01. Next base: position 5,332 of record CAYGBF010000192.1, read on the forward strand.
CGTCAGCTCTCCTCCGTCAACGGAAAGGCCGAGCTGAGGGGGAAGGGTTTTTTCATACAGAAGACTCAAACCCGGTGCATACCGGACAGCCGGAGAATCGATGACATCGATCCGAGAAAAGGAATCCCAGTGAGTCGAGAGGTGTTTGGCGTCCGGATATTCCAAGGCTGTCGGGAGGGCCTTGAACGGGGAGACCCGAAAACTCAGCCAAGAGGGAGAGAGGACAAAAAGCATCCCCTCGGCGGAGAAGAGGGCGATGAAGATTAAGGTGAAGAACGAGGATTGTTTCTGACTGAACAGGAAAGAGGCGAGAAGAGCCAGGAGGGAGAGAATCACGAAGACGCCCTTATCTCCGCTGGGCAGGAATATGATGATGGCGAAGAGAGTGCCGACTCCGGCTCCGAACAGATCCGAAAAGTAAATTTTATTGACGATCGTAACGCTCGAGGAAATGGCAAAAGATATAATCAAACCGGAAAAGAAAAAAGGAAGACAGAGTAATAAATAATACAGGAAAACAAACAGAATCTGGTTTCTGTCCCAGGAAATACTGATAAAGTCAAAAGGGAGGGCATTACAAAGAAGAAAGCTCAAAAGGATAGATACGGAGAGGAGAAGAGCCGTTGTCGAGAGAACACGATCGCGGTCGGCCGACTCCCATCTTTTACCAAGAGATAAGAATGATCCGCTGGCGCCGTATCCCAGGAAGGCAATACTCACGACCCAGAAAGCAAAGTGGTACTGCTGGGAGATAGAAAAGTACCGAGTGAGGGTTATTTCCAGGGAAAGGGTAACGAGTGAGATGAGGAATATCCCTGCCAGCGTCCGGTATCTCATGCCTTTGAGAATACATTAAATAAGAATCGAGTGAATGTAAAGCGGAGGCGTATTGCTTTTACATGATTCTTGTGATAATTTTGGAAAAAACAAGATGATTAGATTCGGAACCTCTGGATGGCGAGCTGTCATGGGCGAAGAGTTCACATTCCAGAATGTTAGACTGGTCGTTCAAGCCATCGCCAATCATCTGAAGAAGAAATTTCCTGACCAGAAGATGTCGGTCGTCGTCAACTATGACACCCGGTTTCTATCGGAAAGATACGCCCTGGAAGCGGCCAAGGTTTTATCCCACAACCAGATTCATGTCCTGATTTCCGACAGGGATGCCCCCTCGCAAGCTCAAGCCTACCAGCTCATAAGGAGGAAAGCCCAAGGGGGGATCAACTTTACCGCTTCCTTCAATCCGCCAGAATACAACGGCCTCAAGTTCAACACCGAGAAGGGGGCCCCGGCTATGCCTGAAGAGACAGATAAGATTGAAGCGGAAATAAAGAGTTTAACCAAAAACTATGCTTACTGCCCGTATTATCCGAAAACCGACTTCATCGAGAAAATCGACCTTCAGGATGACTATCTCAAGTTTATCCAGAACAAAATTGACTTCGCCTTGATAAAAAAATCCAAGATCCGGATCGCCGTCGATCTACTCTACGGGACCAGCCGAGAATACCTGGATGAGATCCTCGAGGAAAACCACATCCCTGTAGAAGAGATACACGGGTATATCGATCCCTACTTCGGCGGGATAACACCCTCCTGCTCTGAGGAGAACCTGGCCGAGCTGAAAAGCCTGGTCAGGAAGAAAAAATGTGATCTGGGCATCGCTACGGATGCCGATGGAGACCGGTTCGGTGTCGTGGATGAGAAGGGTCGGTTCATCGTTCAGAACCTTATCCTGTCGCTTATTTTGCATTATTTGGTCTCCCAGAAGAAATGGAAAGGCGGAATAGCCCGCTCAGTGGCCACGACTCATTTCGTGGATCGGATTGCTCGCAAGTATGACCTTCCGCTGTATAAAACCCCGGTCGGATTCAAGTATCTGGCCGAGTTGTTCTTGAAGAAAAAAATTATCTTCGGCGGAGAAGAGAGTGCCTGCATGGCCATCAAAGATCATCTGCCGGAGAAAGACGGGATTTTTGCCGGGTTATTAGTGGCCGAGATGATGGCCGCCACCAGAAAAAACCTGTCTGAGCTGATGGAGGATTTATTCCAGACATACGGAAGGCGGATGGGTACCCAGCAGAGCGTCCCGCTCACACCAGAGAATAAAAGAAAACTCCGGACGTTGATGAAAAATCCCCCCGCCCAGTTCGCGGGTCGAAAAGTCCACAATGTCGAGACCATCGACGGCATCAAACTGGATTTCAGCGATGATGACTGGATGCTTCTCCGTGTCTCCGGCACCGAACCCCTGATCCGTTGTTATGGAGAGGCCGGTTCGAAGAATGAATTGGATAATCTGATCAGAGCAGGCTTGGAGACCATCTCATGAGGCGACAGGAAGAGAAAGGTAAGGCTCATTTCCGGAAACGCCTGATCATCGTCGCTTTGAGTTTTTTGTTTTTCATCCTGTTTATCGCCTCTTTCTTCGGTAGGAACGGTCTGCTCGAGATGTATCGGTCAAGGAAAAGACATGATGAGCTGGTCATGGAGGTCCAAAAGTTCCGGAAAGATAAGGCCAATCTGGAGAGAGAAATCGAGGAGCTCGGGCGAAATCCTGAGGCGGTCGAAAAGACGGCCCGCCAGAAACTCTGGCTGATGGAACCCGATGAACTGGTCATCATCAAAAGAAATAAAGAAGAGAAAAAAAAAGAAAAAGAAAAATCAGATAAAAGACCCGATAAATAGGTCAATTTTTATCCCATGCATCGTTTGTCCAGAAGGGAAAAGTACTCTCATCTTCTAGAAGAGTTGAATTCTGCCCAAAAGAGGGCCGTAACCCACGGCCAGGGTCCTCTTCTGATCATCGCCGGAGCCGGAACCGGTAAAACCAAAGTCATCACCCACCGCATCGCCTACCTCATCTCAGCCAAGAAGGCAAAGCCAGAGGAAATCCTGGCCGTAACCTTCACCGAGAAGGCAGCCAACGAGA
>CAYGBF010000193.1:0-1952 GCA_964348035.1 uncultured Eubacteriales bacterium
TCCTGAGGTGACAGGGGGGTGAGGAAAAGTAGCCTATTATCACCTAGCGAATCACCTTGAAAGGCGATTGACCATTGTCTAGCCATATATAGAATCAACAATATACAAAAAAAAGAGACTATCATGCGCGTTCTAATCGCAGAGGACGAACCCATTTCCTGTCGAGCTTTGGAAAAAAGTATCTCAGGCTGGGGGTACGAGACGGTGACAGCCAGAGACGGACAGGAGGCTTGGACCGCTATTAATAAGAACGACATCCAGCTTGCCGTTTTAGATTGGATGATGCCTGAGATAGATGGAGTCGAACCCTGTCGGAGGATTAGACGCCAAACTCTTGAAGACGCGGTCAAACCCATCTATATCATTCTCCTGACTGGCCGAGACCATGAAGATGATATTATTACCGGTCTTACAGCCGGTGCCGATGATTATGTCGCCAAGCCTTTCGATTTTCTTGAGTTGAAGATCCGGCTCCAGAACGGTGAACGCATCATCAATAAGGGAAAAGAACCCGTTGACTCATTCAGTTACGACAGTCTCACCCGAGTCTGGAACAGAAACACCATTCTGGGCTTTTTCAATGAAGAATTGATTCGGGGGCGGAAAGAAAACAGAGCGACCGGCTTGATCATTGTTGATATCGATCACCTGGAGAGTTTCAACAGGGCCCATGGGCATTCTATTGGGGATAGTGTTCTGATCGAAGTGGTCAACCGGCTGAAAACGAACATTCGTGGCTACGATAGACTCGGCCGTTACGGAGGAGATGAGTTGGCAGTTGTCCTACCCCACTGCGGGTTGACTCATGTTGAGGGCGTTGCCGAACGCCTCAGACGAAGCATAAGCGAGACAGAAATTAAAACAAGTCAGGGGCCTCTGGATATTGCCGTCAGCCTAGCAGGAACATCCTCGGATGTGTCTCCCCATGCGACTGCGGAGGAACTCAGACAAGCCTGCGACCGGGCTCTACTTTCTGCCAAGGATAAAGGCACCAACAAGGCTGTCATCATCAAGGAACTTTGAAAAGATAGAAATCGTCATGCAAACAACCAGTGAAGAATTAGACAGGGTGCTCGAGGAAATCGAGAAAATCACAGATTTTGATGCGCGGCAGTACAGGAGTTCCACGTTAAGGAGAAGAATAGGATTAAGGATGAAGATGACAAATTCAAAAAACTACGAGGATTATCTTGATTATCTGCGGAAGGATCAATCCGAGACCGACAGGTTCCTAGAAGCTCTCACCATCAACGTCAGTGATTTTTTCCGGGATGGATGGGTGTTTCGGACGCTCGAGAGAACAATTCTCCCAGACTTGATCCATTGCCTCCAAGAAAAAAATCAAAAGAGAATACGTGTTTGGTCTGTAGGTTGTTCGAAAGGACAGGAGCCTTATTCCTTAGCTATCCTCCTCCATAAGGTTTTAAACGGAAAAATAAACGATTACCAGATTATCATCCATGCCACAGATATGAGTCGGGATGCCCTCATGAAAGCTAAGAAGGGGATCTATTGCGAAAAAGAGGTAAATAATGTTCCCAAGAGGGACCTAAACAGGTATTTCAAGAGGGAGGGCGAAGGCTATAGGATTAAGGATGATATTCGGAAACTCATAAGGTTCAAACACCACGATCTCATCAAAGGAGATTCTTTAGGCGAATTTCATCTTATCCTCTGCCGCAATCTGTTTATTTTTTTTCAGCCCGAACTCCAGCAAAAGATGTTAGAAAAATTGCACGCCTCCCTCAAACGGAACGGGATCCTTGTCCTAGGGAATGTAGAGACTCCGAGAGATGAAAGCCTGTTTCACACGCTTTTTTCCCAGGACCGTATCTATAAAAAGAGTAAAAAAATAAACGCCTCAAAACAAAGCAAGTCAGCGAGAGAATAAAATGGCTAACGAAAAAGCCTCTCAAGCCAAATCCTTCGAACAATTATACGAACTTCTAGGC
>CAYGBF010000194.1:0-5949 GCA_964348035.1 uncultured Eubacteriales bacterium
TCGGAGTCGGGCTCTACATGTTCCCGAGACGCGCCATAGATCACTACCGGCGGATGGTCGTCGATCCAGAACATGGCCATAAGCTTTCAGGAGTCATAAAGAAGATTTCAAAGATTCAGGGCTTTGAGCTGGGAGGAAAACACTACAAGCGTGTTCCAGCGGGTTATGATCCCTCTCATCCCAACGCCGAGCTTCTCCTGTACAACGGTCTCCATGCCGGAGTTACGACCGGTATTCCTGAGGAATTCTACTCAGAAAAACTGATCGGCTACTGCTGGAAAAGCTTTAAGGCCTTGGCTCCTCTCCACCAGTGGCTGGTCTCGATCCGGATGGGGCAAATTTGAGAGGACCATCGGGACGGGTGGCTCTTCCTCTCGGACTATACCGATAGAGCCAGGAGAGTTTGGGCGCTGAAATACGTTCCCAAGATCAGGACCTCTGCCCAAGCAAAGGACTTTTTAAACCTGTTGACCGCCCAAGAAGATTCAGAGACAAGGAAAAAACTGGCCCCGATGAGGGCCAGGAGGCTTTTTTCGTCCTGCACGTTCACATACCTGTTGGCAGCCAGACTTCCCATAAGAGAAAGGACGACGGTGTAGGATAATACTGGGATGAAAAGCTTTTTCAGACTCTTATGAATATTGAGAAAGAAAATTGCCGCGAAGACAAGAACAGGGATCAGAATAAGAGGATAGAAAGACTCGATACCCTGGAGAAAAGCGGAGACATAAAAGACATGAGCGATCAGGAAGGCCGCCAGTCCCTTTATCGGGTTCTCCCTGTTCAGCATGATAAACACATCACCGCCGAGGGAGAAAATAAGGGCCATAAGGATGAGGTATTTATACGCAGTCGAGACACCCGTACCTGTGAGGATAGCTAAGAGGATGATCAGGGTCATTGTCAGGGGTTTAAAGACATAGTGAACGTGTATCCTTGAATATTTTCCCCCCACGGCCAGTCCGGCCGAGAAAAAGATGAGAAAGATGACGAACGCATTCATACTAAACACTTGGACATCTCATGGAAGCTAAGAGGAAATGATTTTCCATGCTCCGGTGATTAAGACTGGAATCTCGAGCGGAATCATGATACAAGAATGATCAGCCGAGATGCAAGTCCAGGGTAGATACAGGATGAGGGACATCCAAGAATGCATTTATGAATAGATCAAGGTCGTTTATGAATCAGGCGAAAGGCACGGGTTCAGAGCCCGGCGAGCCAAAATTCCGCCGTGTCCTAGGTATCCCCGATGGGGTGGCTATCTTGATCGGCATCACCATCGGGGCCGGTATCTACTCGACTCCTCAAATTATTGCGGGCTATCTGAGTCACTTCAACACCATCATCCTTCTCTGGGTTATTGTCGGTGTTTTTGTGTTTATCAGCGGGTTGATCTATTCCGAACTCGGAACACGGCTTCCAGCCACGGGCGGCGAATACATCTACGTAAGCCGCGCGTTCGGCCCGTTTGCGGGGTTCATGTTCGGCTGGGCTCAGCTTTTCATCATCCGGACAAGCCCGGCGGCTGGTCTGGCGATTATCGCGGCCGACTATCTTGGGTATTTTGTTAAACTGAGTCCTTTGGCCCACACTGTGGTTGCTCTGTCAATCATAGCTGGATTCGGGACCCTGAATTTCATAGGTATCAGACAAGCCAGTATCTACCAAAAGTTTTCCAGCTTCCTCAAGGTCTTCGGCCTTTTTGCTCTGGTGGTGGTCGGTCTTATCTTGATGCAGAATCACGAGAACCTGCTTTCGACATCCGCCGTGCCCACCGGAAGCCTGGGGCCGATCGGAAGCCTCGTGGCTGCCCTGATGCTCGTCTTCTTCACGCACACCGGTTGGGATCGGGTGGGTTACGTCGCCGATGAAATGAAAAATCCCAAGCGTGTTATCCCTTTCAGCCTGATTATCGGGATCAGCATCATCGTGGTTGTCTATGTCCTGACAAACATCATCTACCACCGAACTCTTGGGATGGAGGGGATGCGTCAGAGCACGATCGTCGCCTCGGATGTGGCCACGATCCTGATCGGCCCCGTCGGAGCGGGATTCATCGCTCTGCTCGTCATCATCTCGACCACTGGTAGTATTAACGGAACGATGATGTCAGCCACCAGAGCCTACTATGCGATGGCTAGGGATGGGCTGTTCTTTAGATGGCTTGATTATGTACACCCGAAGTATCGGACCCCAACTAGAGCTATACTGGTCCATTGTCTTTGGGCCGCCGTCATCCTCCTGGTAAGGCGTACCTTCGAGACCATAGCCGCCGGAATGGTGTTTGCCATCCTCATTTTCTTGCTGTTTAACACCCTAGCTCTGTTCAGACTGAGGAAGAAGGGTGTCGGTGGAGACGATGTCTTTCGGGTTCCGTTCTATCCGTTTCTTCCCGCCTTCTTTTTTGCCGGGATTCTGGTTCTTCTTGTTTTCCGCGCCGTCTTCGAATGGCAGCGGTCTCTGGTGGATCTGGCCTTTGTCGCCACGGGGTTGCCCTTTTCTCTCATCTGGTGCCGGAGAGTAAAAGAGAAGGTGAGCTCTTGAAAAGCTCTATCAACGTGATACCTCTCTTATAAGAGCCAGCTGTTTCTTAGCCTCATCAATTTCTGTCAGACCAATATCCGCATTGTTCCAAAGCTTGAGAAACGCCTCATAGTTTTCCATGGCCTTCCCGATCCATCCCTTTTCCTGGTAAATTTTTCCCAGCCAGTAAAAACTTTTGGCATAGATATCCCCCCACGTCAATCGCCCCGTGGTGAGGGATACTATTCTGTTAAATTGGTTAACTGCTTCTTCCAGATTCCCATTATGATAATAGGCGAGAGCCAAAGGATAAAGAAAGAAGGCATGCTCGTCGTAGACATAATGCTGTTGGAGATAAAGAGAAAGAGCCTTCTCGAATTCCTGAATAGCCTGTGATGTCTTATCCTCTTCTAGAGCAATCATGCCCATCAAATGATGGTAATATCTCATGTGTCTTCGTCCGCTTTTACTTTGTATTAATTGTTTCAGTTTTTGAGCTGTGTGTTTGGCTTCGTTGATTTTTTTCATCTTTATCTGGATGATTCCGGACATGTTCCTAGTAAATATCAAATCTCCTGTGGAATAAGTTTCTAACGCAGTTTTCTCTGCCTGTTCGAGAACTTCAACAGCTTGATCGAGACGATTCTTCCGAAGGTTAAGATAGGCTAAAAACATCAAAAATCTCAGCGTACTCAGCTTGAGATCATTTTTTTCGCACAGGGTTATTCCTCGTGAAATCTCATGTTTACAAAGTTCATACTGACCGCCGATGAGATTCAGGTAGGCCCGCCAGAGTCGGCCGCCGATTTTCGAGTTAATGTCATCATCTTGGACAAGCGTCCTGTATGTCTGCTCAGCCGCTTCAAAATCATTTTTCATTTCCTGAATTAATCCCAATAGTCTTAAACTTTTATAATCCTCTGGATCGATGGCTAGGGCTTTTTCCGTTTCGGAAAGGGCAAGGTCGAATTTTCTCTGACATAGATAGATAAGGCTCAATTCAGAATGGAAGAGGACCAGGTTGAGATAATTTTCTTTGTTCGCCTGCAGGATGTCCTTGGCTTCTTCGTATTGCCCCTTCGCCATGTTAAAAGATACGAGATTTATACCGGCAATAAACGGGCTGACCTGAAAAATTTTATTAAAGTGCTCAGCAGCCAAATCCCATTCTTCGAGGTTTCGGTAGATGGCGCCGAGATAAATATTGCCATCGATATCATCGGGATAATATTCGAGCATTTCTTTGTATGTTTCTATGGCATTATCATAGGAATCTTCCAAGATGGTGTGGGCCCATCCTTCGAGCAAATACCGGTTACGGACAGAACTCCGGTCTGTCATGGAGAGAGCTTTATGAGCGAATTCCTTGGCGAGATCAAATTTATGCAGATAGTGGTAGTTTTCCGAGATTCTTTTGTAGGCAATGGCAAATTTTTCATCGATTTTTATCGCCTCTTCAAGAGCTTCATTGCTTCTCGCGTATTTTCCTTCGTTATAGTACTGTTCTCCCAGCCAATAATACTTATAAGCATCAGGATTGTCGGTGATGATCTTTCCGATATCCATATCAAAGTCGGAGGCGATGTCATACCGGCTGATATTCAGCATAGATTTGATGGCCGGAGTCAATTGATCAACCAGGGTGATCAACCTTTCTCCTCTGAAGATTTTTGTGCCCAGGAATTCTTGAGAATAGGCCTCCCGAACCTTGAGATTTATCCGGAAATTTTCCGCTTCCTTCGTGTAACTGGCAAGTACGAAGTATTTTGTCCCCACTTGAGAGGCAATTTTATCGATGATATCCGTGGCATAGCGCTTGGCTTCCTCTTGTTTCATCTTCTTGAGCATCTGGAATTGCGTATCTTGAGGCAGAACGCGAAGATGGAGGGATTGGGCCAGATCCGAGGTCAATAGATCGGCAAGAGTGCTTCGCCAGTGATCTAGGTTTTCATCTCCTGTGTTGTTTTCGAAATACATCACGGCGATCGGGATTCTTCCGCCTTCATACGGAGAGGGAATCTGAGTTTTCGTCTTCCTTATCAGAAGAAATATTCCGAGGATGATGATGAGGATGAGAGGGATGAGAAAGACCAGTTTCCAGGGCTTGAGGGCCTTGGGTGGGGCAGAGACAGCTATCGAAGTTTCTTCATATTTTTCAAGATTTTTGAGGATCTCTTCTACATTCTGGTATCTGTTGGCTTTATCTTTTTCCAGGCATTTGAGGATGATTTTCTCGAGAAATAGAGGAATTAGGGGGTTGGTATCAGAGGGAGAGGAGGGTGTCTCGTGAATGTGTTTCTCGAAGTATTCAGAAGCGGTTTCTGCTTCAAAGGGTCTTTTTCCTGTCAGCATCTCGTAGATGATGATGCCGAGAGAATAGATATCAGACCTTTGATCGGCTTTTTCTCTTTTGGCTTGTTCTGGAGATACGTAAGGAGGGGTTCCTATGACTCCTCTAGAAGGACTCGTATCATCGACGGCTAAGGATTTGGCGACGCCAAAATCCATGATATAGGCTCTCCCATCGCTATCGATCATGACGTTCCTGGGTTTGAGATCCTGGTGAACGATATTCTTGTTATGGGCTGCTCCGAGTCCCTTACAGAGTTGTTTGGTTATATTCACAGCCGTTTCAACAGCCAGTGTCCCTGAGGTGTGAATGAGCTCTTTTAAATTCTGTCCCCTGATGTGGTCCATAGAGATAAACTTGATCTCATCGACGTCTCCGATATCATGAATCCGGATCACGTTTTCATGGGAGATGGATCGGGCTAGAAGCGTCTCTTCCTTGAATTTTTGGATGAAGCGGGGATTCGAGGAATATTCAGGACGGATCATCTTCAAAGCGACGTTAATGTTCAGTTCTTTATCTTCAGCCTTATAGACCTTTCCCATACCGCCTCGGCCGATTTCCTCGATGATACGGTAGCGGGTTCCGAAGCTCTCTCCAGGATGAAAGAGAAGCGTATCTTCGATGAGCTTTTCCTGGAGTGGAGTGTAGGTGAGGGTTTTTTTTCATCCTCCAGAGAGAACCCACATTTGTGGCAGAAGCGGCTGTCCTCGGTAACATAAGAGTCACATCGAGGGCACTGGGCTGTTTTAATTTGATCCCCCATCGACAATAAATATAAAAACATAGTTAGGATAAGTCAAATGGGCATCGATCAGAGAAGCCTCTCCAAAACCGTACTGAGGATTCCCCGTCCTTCACCTCTATCACGGAATTAGAGATGCTTACATTCATAAGGAAGGATTTGCCTTGGTTGGCTTTTTTGCCTATGATGAAGGGAGAGAAGCGAGGTTAAGAGCACCGTCTCACCTGCTTCTCGACGTGTAAGAATCATTCCCCACGGCAATGACAAAAAAGGCCAGCAAAATCAACCTCGAAGAAATCATCCTCCAGTACAAGCCTCTCATCAGCTA
>CAYGBF010000195.1:0-4570 GCA_964348035.1 uncultured Eubacteriales bacterium
TCCCGTTGAGAGCTGTTTCGATGATGTCCGCCACTTCGCTTACCGGGATGCCGAATCGGGCCAATCTTTCCCGGTCCACACTGATCACCAGTTGAGGGATACCAGTTGTCTGTTCGACCTGCAGATCGGCCACACCCTTGATTTCGGCCATAGAATTCCGGATTTCTTCGATCGTGTCGTTGAGTGTGTTAAGGTCCGGTCCGAAAAGTTTGACGGATAGCTGTCCCTCTGTTCCGGTCAGCATCTCTGCCAGTTTGTTCGCAATAGGCTGTTCGAAGATATAGGCCACTCCTGGCAGCTTATCCAGCTCTTCTCTCATCGCCTGAGTGATTTCCTTGAAACCTCTCTTCCGCTTCTCCCGGGGGAGAAGTTCGATGTTGTAATGACTGTGGTTGACGGGATGGAGATGCTCGGAAGCCTCTGCTGTGCCCGTCGTCCTCGAGACAGAAACAACCTCAGGAAAAGACAGGAAAATATTTTCTATGCGGATTCCCATTTTAACGGATTCTGAAAGAGAGGTTTCGGGAAGCATAACTGTCGAGGCCATGATGGCCCCTTCATCCAGGGGAGGGACGAATTCTTTACCCAAGAAGTGATATGATATTCCTGCCCCTATAATCAGGATAAGGAATACAGAGAGGATGATTTTTTTGTGGTCAACAGCCCAGTTCAGCACAAGGTGATATTTTTTGGTCAAAAACTCAGTGACAGGATTTTTTCTATCTTTCAGATGTTTTTCTGTCAAAAAAACAGAGGCAAGGACAGGCTTCAGGGTCAGATTGAGAATCAGAGATCCGAACAACGCTGCAGCGACAGCAAAGGCTGTCGGGCGAAACATAGCCCCTTCGATCCCTTTTAGAGTCAAGAGGGGCAGAAAGACCAAGATTATGATGAGATTAGCGGAAAAGAGGTATCTGCCAACGTCACGGGCCGCTTCAGAGGTGAGTTCCAGGGTCGAAGCTTGACCTTTCTTATCCTTGAGAACCCGGAAAATATTCTCGACCATGATGATCGAGCCGTTGGCGACTTTCCCGATGCCTATGGCCAGCCCCCCTATAGACATCACTGTTAAATCTATGCCAAAAAGATCCATAAAAACCAGAGCTATCAAAATAGAAAATGGGATGGTCAAAGAGGCGATTAAGGAGCTTCTTAGATTCCACATGAAAAAAAGCATGACCAGGATGATGAGGAGAGCTCCTTCTAGAATAGAAACCTCGACATGATTGATGGATTTCAGGATGAGAATCGACTGATCGTAAAAATATTTGATTTTAATTTTTTCAGGAAGATCCTTGGCGATTTGTGACAGAGCGTTCTTTATATTTCCGATGGCAGTAAGGGTATCCCCACCGTACTGTTTCTCTACGGTGACGTAGACAGTTTCCTTGGCGTTGTGGCTACCTGATTCTCTTCTGAATTTTCTTCCTATTCTAACGTCAGCCACATCCTTGACATAGACAGGGACGTTGTTGCGGGAAGTGATGACTGTGTTCTGAATATGTTCAATAGTTTCGATCCTTCCCATTCCTTTAATCAAAGATTCCTGGGCCCCTTTGATGATGACTCCCCCTGAGAAATTGCGGTTGCTGTTTTCGATGGCTTCTTTAACTTCACCTATCGTAATGTCGTAGTTTTTCAGCATCTCGGGCTTGAGATAGACTTGAAACTGCTTGATGAACCCACCGAGATTGATAACAAAGGATACCCCAGAGACACCCTGGAGCCGGTAACGTATAGTCCAGTCAGCTACAGAGCGAAGTTCCATCGGATCCGTCTCGTCACTGACCACAGCGAATTCAAATATCTCTCCCATCCTCGAAGAAACAGGACCGAGGATAGGGCGAGTTGTTCCCAGGGGAAGGCGTCCTGCGATGAGCTCCAACTTACTGGAGACGATCTGTCGGGCCAGGTAGATATCCGTTCCCCAATCGAATTCGACGGTCACAACAGAATCTCCAGTAGTTGATTCAGATCTAACGCGGGTGACATGGGGAGCCCCGTTGAGCAGGCTTTCCAGGGGAAAAGAGATGAGTCGTTCGACATCCTCAGATGCCATACCAGGATTTTCAGTGATAATCTTGACTAAGGGAGCGTTGAGGTCGGGATAAATATCCTTGGGCATCCTTTGATAAGCAATAATCCCCCATACCGAAGCCAGAACCACCAGTAACACAGTCAGCAATTTATGTTTTAATGCATAATCGATGATGCGATCGATCATCCTTATTTCTCCATTTTATGTTGTCTTTTAGATCAGAACGGTCCGATGTATCACCAAGGGCACTTAATGGACATGGCCTTTCTTCAAGATTTCTTCGTAGAGTTTTGACTTCAGCTGGAAGTTCCCCTTGGTAACGACAGTATCTCCTTCTTGGAGACCTCTTAGGATTTCGACAAATCCACCTTCTCGCGCTCCGACGATCACGACTTGGGGGTAGTATTTACCATCGCGTTGGATAAAGGCGATCTTATCCTCTTTATCGTCAAGTAGAGCTTCTTCGGGTAATACAAGAGCCTTACTCTGGTGGTTGAGGAAAATTTTGATGTCAGCGAACATCCCGGGTTTGAGTCTGTATTCTTTGTTCTCCACTTCAGTCCTGACCGTGAGCGTTCGGGTTTCCTGATTGAGCACGTCGCTGATATAGCTGATTTTTCCTTTTAATGTTTCTCCGGGGTAGGCTGGGACTGAGACCTCCACTTCTTGTCCGATTTTGATTTTGGCGATGTCTTTTTCGTAAATCTCGGCGTCTATCCAGAGAAGAGTGGGGTCCATGATGGTCAAAATTTCTGTGGCTTGGTCGATCATGGCCCCGAGGATAGCTTTGTTTTCGACGATTTTGCCGCCTATCGGAGCGAAGAGAGTGATGACGGGATTAATCTGGTGGGTTTCCGATATCTCTCGGACTTGATCTTCGGTGAATCCCAAGACGTGGAGTTTCTTCTCGGCTGCGTCTAGGGTGGCCTCGGCCACCTTGAGCTCAGCTTCGCTGGAGAGATAATCCTTCTTGGCTCCAACACCTCTGTCAAAAAGGCGCTTTACCCGTTCGAAGCTGACCTTTGCCAGCTCATGATCTGCTTTCGCCTTGTAAAATTCAGATTTGGCTGATCCCACTTCTTCGCTCTGGAGGGTCACGAGTCGTTGTCCCGCCTGAACCCAGTCACCCGATCGCACATGGATGGCGGCGATTCTGGCCGGAAAGGCATAGCTGACGATTGCTTTTCTCAACTGGTGAGCTAGGACTTTCCCCATGGCCTGAAGTTGTGATCTTAAGGGTTTATAGGTAGCTTGGACGGATTCGAGCTCCACGGCTTTAGCTTCCTTAGCAGAAAGGCTGATCACATCAGTCGTTCCCCATCTGGCCGGGCCTCTTCGAGCCCCGTATCCCCTGCCCACAACCTGTGTCTTTAGCTTTCCTCGTTGTCTTCCGAACGGCATTTCTGTGTCCTGGGCCGGGGTATGTTCCTGCTGGGCGATTTCATCGGCTCTTTCTTCTTCGTGATATCTCGATTTCTTACAGAACGCTCCGACTCCGATCAAAGAAATTACGAGCCATATTGTGATATATTTCTTCATCATCGGATATCTCCTTTAAATCCTTGACCGATGGACTTTTCCAGAGCGGCCAAGGCCACATCATAGTTAAACACGGCGTCTGCGTAAGACTTTCTTGCCTCGATCAGAGTCCTCCGGGCTTCGATCAGCTCAATGGCCCCGATCTCTCCTTCCTGATAGCTGAAGAGGAACATGTTGTACACTTCTTCAGCTTGAGTCAAAATATCATCCTCGAAAAGTTGAATTTGGTTGTTGGCGGTCAAAGCATTCCTGTAGGCCTCTTCGACTTCGAGCGTGATGGCATTAGTGAGATGTTCTTTCTCCCTGTTTAGAGATTCTATGTGCGCTTGGGCTTCGGCGATTTCCCCTTTCTTGGGCTGCCAGAAGAACAGGGGGATCGGGAAGGAAAGGGTGACATCCCAGGTCGTCTCTTCTCCTTCTATGCGGTGTCTCGCCACGCCCAACTCGAAGTCGGGAAGATAGCTGAGATAGGCTTGTTTTTTCGCCAGAGATTCCTTATCCAAGGAGAAATTGATTCTCTTGATCTCAGGCCTGAAAGATAGAGCTCTTTTCTTTAGTTCCTCGATGTTGAGATTGATCGGAGGTCTCCTCAAATCTCCTCGGATCTCTAGAGGTGAATTCACTTTCCGTACCAGCAGAAAATTTAAGAGCGCCTTGGCCAGCTTCACGTCATTCATCGCCTGGCGCACTTCGTTGGCGGCTTTAGCCGCTTCCACTTTAGCCCTGAGGACTTCCACCTTGGCCACATCTCCCGCATCGAATTTGAGCTCGGCTTTTTGGAGAAAATCGTTAGCCAGTTCCAAGTCCTGCTGGACATACTTGAGCTTTTCCTGAGCCAGGAGAAGGCCGTAAAAAGCCTGTTTGACCTCGAAAACGATATCGAGCTTCAGAAGATCGATGTCAGACATGAGTTCGTCGGATTCTTTGGTGGCAATTTTTCCTCTCAGGGATCTTTTCCCCGGGAACTCGATAAACTGGCTGAGGCCAAAATAG
>CAYGBF010000196.1:0-5799 GCA_964348035.1 uncultured Eubacteriales bacterium
ATGCAGGGATATTTTTTGGTTGGATTAAAGCCTGGCGGATAGTAGATGCGGCCCTCGATCTCTACGCCTCTTTTATTCGTGAATGTCCAACGCTCGACATCCCCGAACCTGACATCGGCAAAATCCTCTGCGCCTGGATCATGGAGAAGGCGGAATTTCTGGGTCTTGAGGTCGATGGAGTAGTATTTTGGAGGGACTGAAGCACTCGAACCCGTGTAAACAGCCACTGGAGTCTTTCTAGCGAGGCGAAACTGCCCGAGGACCTCCACCCCACAATCGACGGGTTTGAATGTCTTTTCCGCTAAGTCATACCGGTAGAGATGTCGGTAGGAGCGGTCGGTGGTGGTGAAATAGATGCAGTCTTCGGTCTGGCTCCAGAAGGCCTGACTGAGGGATGGCGCAAAGCTCCTGGTAAGGGGTTCTGCTTCTTTAGTAGCAGGATCGAAGAGATAGGCCTGACCGTCGTATTCGTTGGGAATCCGCTTCTCCGAGACATTCCAGCCTGTTTTTCCGAAGGTCGAGGGGCTGCCGAGGACTAAAATTTTATCTCCCTTCGGGCTCCACTGAGCGTCGTTGAGCCAGCTTCCTTTCCAAAGCGACTGAACTTCCATCGTCTCAAGGTTGAGCGTGAAGAGCTCTGTTTTTGAAAACGGCCGCTCAGAGTAATCCACGTAATTTCTAGTAAACAGGAGTTCTTTCCCGTTCGGATTGATGCTGCTCAGGGATGTGGAGAACTTCCCAGAAGTCAGCCTCTGAGAAACACCTTCAGGAATGCTGGCTTTGTACAGATAGCTTCGAGTCCGCCACCAGGGCTGACGGTCGGCCAGGTTCAAGAATCTCTTGACTCCTCGTTTGTCTTCTTTGGGTTCTACACTGACAGAGTAAAGGATATGACTGCCGTCCGGTGCCCAGACGTGGTAGTTAAGGTTTTCTACGTTTTTAATCAGAGGAATCGATGTGCCTTTCTCCAAATCAACAACCCAGACCGTTCCCTTGGAATTCTTACGGGTGACGTAGGAGAATTTTTTCCCGACCGGAGCCCAGTTGACTCCTGATACGGATGTTCCACCCCTGTAGGTCTGGAGTCGGCGTCCATCAGCCACGTCGACAATTTCTACCCAGGATTCAGAAGAATCGCTCGGAGGAAGAGTTTTGCGGATAGTGAAGGCGGCTAAGGTTCCATCGGGAGAGATGGAAAGGCCTCCTGCTTTCGGTCCGTCGAGGAGATGGGCGATCGTCATCCTTTCCATCGGCTCCAGCGCAAATCGCGGCTGGGGAGAAGCGAATTTTTGATCGAAAGTAAGCGCGGCTTCCAATGTCCAATCTGAGTTTGAGTTCGGGCCATAGACGGTTTTGAGGAGGATGAGATGAAGCCCATTCTCGAGCTTCAAATCGGCCGAGATCTCTTTCCCATCGACAGAGGCTTCGCCCTCTTCCGTCATGTCAGTCTTGGTTTTGGTGGCGACGACAGACCCATCGAGGAAAACCTGCAGAGCCTGTGGTGTTTCCAGTGTCAACTTGGCTTTCGTCCACCTCTGGACATCCAGATAGACTCCGAGGTAAGCCGTGGCCGGCTGCGATTTCTCTGCAGCCAACGTGATGATGCTGTCTACGGAATTGACCTCTTTCCACTGAGCCAAGAGGCCGCTGTGCCATTTGAGAGAGGCTCCTGAGCTCGGCTTAAGCTTAGAAATGTCGATTTCCTGGAATTTCAACAGGTCGGCAACACTGTAGCCATTATTCTGGACGTTATAGAAGGCCGGAAAAGGACTTTTGAAAGGACCCAGCAACAGCCATGACTTAATGGGGGCAGTGATTTTTTCTTCTTGAGCCTCTTGAGATTGAGCAGGATTCGAAGACCTTGCAACGAGTAAGATGAATAGAATCATCGTGAGGTAAATATGTTTTTTATGTCTCATTTTTTACTCCAGGAAGCACTGATTTGACAGACCAAATAATATAGCTCATCGAGTTCCCAATTGCAATTTAAGAGAGAGGGGACAGGCTTTTTCTCAATCGGTCATTCCCGCACCTTTCGTCATTCCTGCACCCGCCTACGCGGGCACAGGCTCCGGCAGGAATCCAGACATGGTTCCTTCCCTATTCCTGTCATTCCAGCGGAGCCTGTGCCGGCGGAGGCAGGTAGCTGGAATCTTGTCTTATTATATGAATAAAAGGACTTATCCCTTCTTCCTTGAATGTAGCCAATTCCCTTTTCTTATTTCCCTGTGGGGACGAGGCGTTTGAGTTCCTCAAACCAGTTAAGGACCACGTTTATTTGTGTTGGCATCTGCTTCTCTTCCTCATCTGTGATCATAATAAACCTTTTCCCATCGGGTGCAATATCGTAATTCCGACCCCAAGGCCAGCTTCCTTTGTATTTTCCTTCAAACAGGAGTCTCGGCTTGCCTATGCGGAGGTCTGGCTCGGTTATGAATGAGACCGCCATCATTTTATACCCGCTGACATCTCGATAGTATAGCTCTTTTCCATCAGGAGCCCATACAGGCTCCATTCCCCCGTCTGTTGAAATTGTTGTTATGTTTCCTGGTCCGGGATAAGGCCGCACATATACCTCTTCTCGGCCGGATTCGTCTGTAACATAAGCAATCCAGCGACCATCAGGAGAAAAGATTGGATGGATCTCATTGTATCGCGAATTGAGGAAGGGCTCCGGCTTGCGATCTCCTTCGATCCTCAACATCCAGATGTCCATTCCAGTGACAGGATTCATACCTTCTGTAAGAACCAGACTTTTGCCATCTATTGACCAGGATTTTGGCTGCTGATTGTACTCACCTACGGCAAAACGTTCTGCCGGGATGCTTCCGTCCGCAGGCTTCCATAACAGGAATGCCATCGGTCCTCCAAATCGCGTTGAGTTAAATACTATGCGTTTCCCGTCGGGTGTCCAGATGGCCCAATACTCATCGCCTTCCTCGTCTGTTAGCCGCCGCGAGGTTCCCCGCTCCAACCCGTAGATCCATAGGTTCGCTTGAGTTTGTACCCTTGTAACAACGAGCTGCTTTCCGTCAGGAGAGAGCCGCGGCGACTGGTATTCTCCGAGCGGAAAAGGTAAGTGTTCAACTTTCCCATTATGATCCACCCAAACCAGCTTGCCTTCTCCAGCTAATATGCCTCCTAAGACATAACAAAGCGATCCACTCTCGGATATACTGAAGTGAGCAAGACCCCGTCTGGTCGTCATGATGCCTTCGAGTATAGGAACGGGCGATCCAGTTATCTCCATTTTTTCGAGATCGAATGGCACAGATATCAGGTCTCCTGACCAGGCATAAATCAGATGTCCTGTCGGAAGATAGCGGGCATGGCTGCCTCGCTCGATTAGAGTCTTATGTTCGCCCGTTTCCAAAGAGTATACTGTTATGTGCATATCCTCTGGACTGTTCCAGACGGTATACAAAACAGCCTTACCGCCAGGCAGGGTTTGCGGCCAGAAGTGTGAATGCTCGAATGTTCCTTCTTTGGTGGCTTTTAAACCAGTTGTCAGTTGCTCAGCAGTGCCTCCAGCGGCAGGTACACGCATAAGACTTCCTTTGTACCAGTCTCCGAAGTAAATCGTGCCGTCCTCACTCCAGGTTCCCCCGAGACCAGACTTGGCGTCACAGATGATCTGGGGTGTGCCGCCCAGAAGCGAGACTTTCTTCAACTTGCCCTCGGCATGAAATGCCACCCACTTCCCATCCGGAGAAAAGAACGGCCCACGGGCGTCCTCTGTGCCGGAAATTGGCTTGCTTACGAAATCATTAATCGGACGCAAATAGAGAAGAGTTGTATCTTCTTTTTGAGCCACATAAATCAGCTGGGTTCCATCCGGCGAGAGGGCCACTGATGGTCCAATATCATAGTCCACTGTTTCGTCCTCTGGAAGATTGATGATGAACCGGCTAAGAAGCTGCTCTGAGGGCTTGCTTGTGCGCCACGGGCTCCAAAGCAAGACACAAACCAGGACTAATGCTAAAGCAACCGTTGCCCAGAACAGGGGGCGCCACTTGGGGGCTGGTCGAGCGGTAGGTACAACCTCTACAGTGGGTCCTGTGAGGATATCTTGGATATCGATCCGGGCATCGGCGATGTCATGGAGACGGTTGTGGAGGTCTTTCTGAAGGCATCGCCGCAGCAAGTCTCTTAGCTTCAATGGGGTAGTATCGGGGATGGCTTTCCAATCGGGTTCGCTCTTCAAGATGGCGGCGATGGAGTCTGAAATCGTATCTCCTGTATAGGCTTTCTGGCCTGTTAGCGCTTCAAAAAGAACACAGCCGAACGACCAGATGTCTGTTCTCTTATCCAACGGTCTTCCTCTGGCCTGCTCAGGGCTCATGTAGGATGCCGTCCCTAAGATGACTCCGGATTGGCTGCTTTCTACGGTAATTGTCGGGGATTTTGAGAGGTCTACTCCTTGTGTTTCACCAGAAACCGCACTCTCGAAGGCTTTTGCTAGACCAAAATCCAAGACTTTGACTTTTCCCTCTGGAGTCACCTTGATGTTGGCTGGCTTTAAGTCCCGGTGGATGATCCCTTTCTCGTGGGCGGCTTCCAGGGCCTCGGCGATTTGATGGCAGATTTTTAGAGTCTCCTCGGTTTCTAATGATTGAGTGACAATTCTTTCCGCCAGGGTTTTGCCCTCTGCCAGCTCGAGGACGAGAAAATCTCTTCCTTCAGACTTTTCCAGACCATAGATGGCTGCGATGTTGGGGTGGTTTAAAGAGGCCAGAAGTTTAGCTTCCCGTTCGAACCTGGCCAACCGCTCCCAATCTTGAGAGAATTCCTGTGGCAGGACCTTGATGGCGACTTCACGCCCGAGCTTTGTGTCTTTGGCCCGGTAAACCACACCCATACCGCCTCGGCCCAGTTCTTCGATGATCTCGTATTGATCGGCCAGGGTCGTGCCGGGAGTAAATTTTTGGATGGATTTATGGATGGTTTTGGTAAAGTCAGGTTTTTCCTCAGCCCCTATTAGTTGGGATCCACACTTGCTGCAGAAACTTGAATCGTCTGGATTTTCCGACTGACACTTAGGGCATTTCATGAATAATTATTCCCGCTTGTTCATTTGGCTCAAGAATAATGATTTAGCAAAAATTAGTCAAATAAGAAGAAAAATTTAGAGGAATAGAATTAGGGCTTCATTCCTTTGGGCACAGGAACCCATTTTTTTTACTGGATTCCTGCCTGCGCAGGAATGACAGGTAGAAAGCTCTGGATTCCTGCCTGCGCTGGAATGACGTGAGAAAGACACGAGGATAACGGGGAGCGAAAAAATAGAATACCTGTCCCTTTTTTTGTTTTGACAAATTTTCGTTAGCGGTTCTTGACGTGCTTTTCGAACCAGTCGATCATCTCGGCGAGCACATGGAGGATGGATTCTTTAGCCCTGTAGCCGTGACTTTCGTTGGGGAGCATGACCAGCCGGGCCGTCGCGCCGTGACCCTTCAAGGCGTGATAGAATCGTCTCGATTGGATAGGGAAAGTCCCGGAATTGTTGTCTATCTCACCGTGGATGAGGAGGATGGGCTCGTTGATTTTAGGGGCGTGCATGAACGGGGAGACTTTGAAGTAAGTTTCCGGGGCCTGCCAGAATGTTCTTCGTTCGCTCTGGAAGCCGAAAGGCGTCAGGGATCTGTTGTAGGCTCCGCTGCGGGCAACGCCGGCCGCAAACAGGTCGCTGTGAGCCAGAAGGTTGGCTGTCATGAAGGCTCCGTAACTGTGTCCTCCCACACCAACGCGTCCAGGATCAATGATTCCCATGGAATCCAGTTTATCGATGGCGGCTTTGGC
>CAYGBF010000197.1:0-2078 GCA_964348035.1 uncultured Eubacteriales bacterium
GTCAAGGAGAATTACGAGGAAAACAGCTTCAAGGCAGTGGTTGTCGAGCCTTTTTTCTTGGACATGCCTCGTTATTTCCAAAAATCCGACATCGTTATCAGTCGGGCCGGAGCGACCACGATCGCCGAACTTATCGCCTCTCAGAAGGCCTCCCTGCTGGTTCCTTTTTCCAAGGCGACCGACAATCACCAGGTTCTCAACGCCCGAGAACTGGAGAGAATCCAGGCGGCCGAAGTCATCCTGGAGGAGGAATTTAATCCAGAGCTTCTGGCCTCCAGAATCACAGGTTTTGCCGACGATCGGGAAAAAATCCAGACTATGGAAAAAAATCTTGAGTCGTTAAAACCGAAGGGTGTGGCCGAAAAAATCGCATCTCTCTGTCTCGATCTCATGGAATCCAAACCCAAGGAATAGGACATGGCCCAACAGACATACAAAAAACTCAATAACATCCATATGATTGGCATCGGCGGCACGGGCATGAGCGGTATCGCCGAAGTCCTCCTCAATCTCGGGTATAACATCTCGGGTACAGACATCGCTGCTAACGAGGCCACCAAGCGTCTGGAACAGCTCGGCGCCCAGATTTCCATCGGCCATGAAGCCGAGAGGGTCGAGGGATCGGATGTGGTTGTCATTTCCACGGCAATCAGCGAAGAAAACATAGAGGTTCAAGAGGCCAGGCGTCGAAAAATTCCCGTCATTCCCCGGGCCGAGATGTTGGCCGAATTGATGCGGATGAAATACGGTATCGCCGTGGCTGGGTCTCACGGCAAGACATCCACGACATCCATGATCGCTCAGGTGCTCGAAAATGCCGACTTCGATCCGACGGTCGTCGTCGGTGGACGCCTGAAAACAGTCGGAGGACATGGAAAACTGGGAGAAGGAGACTGGATCGTAGCCGAAGCAGACGAAAGTGACCGCTCCTTCTTGTATCTTTCCCCGTTTATCGCAGTCCTCACCAACCTGGATGATGAACACCTTGATCATTACAAGACTCTCGAAGATATCAAAGACACGTTCATTCATTTTGCCAATAAAGTTCCTTTTTTCTGTCCGATCATCCTCTGTCTCGATGATCCCAACCTGCAGAGTTTGATCCCCTCCCTCGATCGGAGAATCATTACCTACGGTTTTTCCACCCAAACCGACGTCTTCGCTCAAGACCTCAAATTCGAAGCCTTCTCGAGTACGTCCACAGTCTACTGGAAGGACAAACGGCTGGCTGAACTCAAACTGAACGTTCCGGGCAAACACAGCATTTATAACGCTTTGGCCTCCATCTGCGTCGCCCTCGATCTGGAAATATCGCCCCGTTTGATTTTCGAGGCGCTCGAGCAGTATGAAGGCATCGGCCGCCGCTTCGAGCTGAAAAAGGAAATTAACGATATCATGATCATCGAGGACTATGCCCACCATCCCACCGAGATCAAGGCGACTCTCGAAGCGGCCAAGAAAGGCTGGCCTCGAAGGATCGTAGGCGTATTTCAGCCTCATCGATACACGCGTCTCCACCTTCTGATGAAAAGCTTCGGCACAGCTTTCAACCAGGCCGATGTTCTGGTTCTGACAGAAATCTACGCCGCCGGAGAGAAACCCATCCCTGGCGTTTCGGGAAAAACGCTGTTCGAAGAGATCCAGAACTTCGGACACAAAAACGTTCTCTTCGAACCCACTCTGGAGAATATTCCGACGCTGCTCGCGAAAATCATCCAACCGAAGGACTTGGTCATCATCATGGGAGCTGGAAGCATCTACCGCATCATTCCAGAGATCATAAAATCCCTAGGAGGAGAACATCGTGGCCGTTGATGTGGATCAAACTCTGAGGCTCGACAGGAACAAAATCCTGCCAGAATCCCTCCAATTCAGACGACATAAGGGAACAATCCATCCCAAGAAGATACACAGTAAGTTGAAGGTCAAATTCGTCCATATCCTCCTTTCCTTCCTCTTCATTTCAGGAATATTCCTGCTGGTTCAGCAAGCCTCTCTCTTCCTCATCTCCTGGGATTATTTAGAAGTAAAAAACATCAAGATCGTCTGCCAAAAAGCCTCTGTCAAGAGCGATATCC
>CAYGBF010000198.1:0-4768 GCA_964348035.1 uncultured Eubacteriales bacterium
AGTGGGACTGCGGAAAGTCGTCGGGTCGCAGCGAAAACAGCTCATCCAGCAGTTCCTGGGAGAGTCCGTTTTGATAAGCCTGATCGCTCTCTTCCTGGCCGTGATCTTTATTCAGGCTGCCCTGCCCCTCTACCGGAACCTGTCCGGGAAAACTCTGGGCCTTTCCTATATCGGAAGTCCTTTTGTCATCCCGGGGCTGCTGTTTCTGGCTCTGATGGTGGGTATTCTGGCCGGGCTTTATCCCGCTTTTTTCCTCTCCTCTTTCAAGCTGACAGACGTGCTCAAAGGCTCATCTTTGACGGGAAGGAGAAAAGGGAACCTCTTCCTTCGCAACGGCCTGGTCGTCTTCCAGTTCGCCATGTCCATCCTCCTCATCATCGGAGCGCTCGTGATATTCCGCCAGCTGAACTTCATCAAAAACCAGAGGCTGGGTTTTGACAAGGAACACGTGGTGGTCATCCACAACGCCGACACTCTGGGGAACCAACTGGATACTTTCAAGAACCGGTTGAAGCAGCATTCTCAGGTTCTAGGAGTTACGGCAGCCCGCTCGGTTCCAGGCCGAGGGACCCCGAACTGGGGCATCGGTGTGGAAGGCGTCCCCCGGGAGCGGCCGCTGAACATGAACTTCCTCACCTGCGACCAGGATTTTGCCGAGGTTCTTGGTATACGAATGATCGAGGGCCGGTTCATGTCCAGGGAATTCCCCTCAGATAAGGATGCCGTGGTCATCAACAAAAAAGCCTCCGAATATTTCGCTATCCCTGATCCCATCGGGAAAAAACTGCGGATCTGGTGGACTAGGAAAAACCTGACCATAATAGGGATCATCGACAATTTCCACTTCGAATCCCTCCACAGGAATGTTCGTCCTATGGGCTACATCCTTCCCGAGGCCATCGATTCTACACGTAGACCTTTCCTGATGGTTAGGATCAGCTCGGATGACACCACCAGAATCCTGTCCGATCTGCGGAAAACATGGGCATCCATGTCGGGCGGCCTGCCGTTCGAATTCACATTCATGGACGAAAAAGTCAACAGTCTCTACCAGAACGACAACCGGGCCGGCAGGATCGTCACCATCTTCTCCTGTCTGGCCATATTCGTCTCCTGCCTCGGACTCTTCGGACTGGCGGCTTTCGTCACCGAGCAGAGGACGAAGGAGATCGGTATGCGCAAGGTCCTCGGGGCGCCGCTTCCGAACATCATGTGGCTCCTGACAAGTCAGTTCGCCAAGTGGGTGATCGTTGCCAACCTGATAGCCTGGCCCATAGGCTACTGGCTCATGAACCGCTGGCTCCAGGGCTTCGCATTCCGAAGCTCCATGACCCCGTGGATATTCTTTGCCAGCGGCCTGGCCGCTCTGGCCATCGCCGTATTGACGGTCAGCTCCCAGGTGATCAAGGCGGCCCTGGCCAATCCCGTCAACAGCCTGAAATATGAATAATCAGTCGTGTTGTCATCAGAAGAGAAAAAAGGGCTCGGCCAGAGGCCATTATTAGCGATCCTATTAAGATTGTTAATCGAACCATCCCCCAATAAATACGTATTCTATAAGTAGGCAAGCTTTAAGACTAATGACAGCCTTGATGGACTTGTCAGATGAAATCAGCAAAAAAGGCTAACCTTAGATGTTCAATAATGCAGCAAATGCTGTCTCGGATTATATTCCTCGCATTTTTAGCGGTTGTGATTGTATGCGCAGGATGCAAGAAGAACAATCCTACCTCACCTCCTATTCCTCAAGTAATAGACGGTTTATGGACCGTATATACCCCTTTTAATTGGCCCCATGATGGTCAACCGTACACTTCGACCTTCTGTGTCGTCTACAGCGACGGAGCCAGTTATGAAATGAAACAACAAATGGCGGCGATCGCTGATACGAGATTTAGACAGATCTTGCATTTGTTCAATATTCGTGATCTATCTGGTTTTATATATCCATCAGGCAATTCTAAAATTGAGATTTACATAAATAGACATCATCCAGAGAATATTGCCTGGGCCTATTGGGGCGGTTTTATTATCACGATTAGATCATCGGCTATAATCGGACATTACTACGACTACGCCGTATACACAGCCAGGCATGAGTTGACGCATGACTTGGAATTCCTGATCGAGGGGAGAGAAGTCCTCCGCTCAGAGGTTTGGTTCAAAGAAGGAATAGCCGTCCGTGTTGGCTGTATTGAAAGTACCGGATGGCAGACGATTGATAATTTGAGCGAGTTGGAATTATGGATCACTCAGAACCAAAATGTGCCCGGTCAGGGCAATCCCATTAAAATCCATCTACATGGGGATTTCCCACCCGGAGCAGACAGACATCGTTATTATCAATTTTTCGAGTTGGCCGTGAGATATCTCCTGGACCCGAGAGGAATGGGAAAATCCTTCCAGGATGTAAAGTGGTTATTCTATGATATGAGAGAAGGAAGATCATTTCCAGCTGCTTTTCAAGAGCATTTTGGCATCAGTGTGGGCGATTACGAAAGGGAGTTTTATGACCGAATGAGGATATACCTGGGTAGTGTGCCGTAGCGGCTGTTCTATGAAAACAAGTGTGCTATGAGCCTCTTTTAAAAGTAAAAAAGGGCCGGACCGACCCATTTGACTGAAAAGAAATTAGATAATTCTACCGTTAGGTCATATTTCTGCCTCAAAATGCCTTAGCAGAATCCTGTTTAGGAGAGCGAACTTTTTTTCAGCTATTTGCGTCATGAAATGTGAGGGGAAGATTCTCGAAGAGAAGGGATCTTTTCCTCTTGACTGCATCTCTTGATATGTCTTTATAAAACTAAAGGAAAACGTCATGACAAAAAGAATCCATCGCCTCCTCTTTTTCTTAACAATTACTCTGCTTTTTTTGCTCTTCTTTCAGAGCTCGGTGTATCTCCAGAGCGAACCGGATGACCTGAAAAAAAAATATCCCGAGATCGAAGGTGTTTATGAATTGAAAATTCAAGATGCTGAGACACACACCCTTCAAATCTACTTCAAGGACGGAAGGCTCCGACATCTCGTCCAAGGAGATCGTTCAGTGAATGTTTGGGACGTAGTCCCAGATAAAGAATTACAATTCACGGCCACCTCAAAGAAAGCAGGCCCCTATTTCCTCACTTTCTTAAAAGATGAACAGGGCAAATTCACAAGGTTTCAGGTCATAAACGAAAATATCAAATTCAATGCCTCCGGAGTTAAAAAAGGAGCATTAGACGACAAAGAGGCCAATCCGGCCTCAAGCAGCGATCGCCTTGGATACTTCGAAAGACACTATCACAAATCCGAACATCAAATTCCCATGCGCGATGGCGTAAGACTACTCACCCAAGTTTACAGTCCTCTCGACTCCTCCGAGCTCCATCCCATAATCCTCTACCGGGAACCTTATGGAATCGAACCCTACGGCGAACAATTCACCCATAAAACATTTCCGTCCTTTCTGTTTGCTAAAGAAAACTACATCCTTGTCTACCAGGACATCCGCGGTCGGTCATTGTCCGAGGGAACGTTTAAATATCATACTCCATACATCAGAGATAAAAAAACCTCTTCTGAAGTCGACGAAAGCAGCGATGCCTATGATACGGTCGAGTGGGTACTCAAGAACGTCACCAATCACAACGGAAAAGTCGGAGTCTGGGGAAGCTCCTACCCAGGTTTCACGGCGGCTATGGCTGCCATCGATGCCCATCCTGCTGTCCGGGCCGTTTCGCCTCAGGCACCCATGTCTGATCTCTTTCTTGGAGATGACGGACACCATTACGGTGCCCTATACCTGGCGCATTATGTCTCGTATGCCTATGCAGTATGGCGAAACCGGGAGGAATCGGTTCCTTTCCGGAGTCGATATATTCCATTCGGCACACCGGATGGGTATGCGTTTTTTTTAGAGCTGGGCACCCTGAAAAATATAACGGCGAAAATCTTCAAGGAGGACAATAGAATCTGGGATGATGCCATGGCCCATGAAACGTATGATTCCTACTGGAAATCGCGATCTATCTATCCGCATCTCCGCGGCATCAAACCGGCCATCCTGACCGTGGGAGGATGGTATGACGCAGAAGACCTCCTCGGAACGCTCCAAACATACAAAACCATAGAGAAGCAAAATCCCGGACTTCAGAACACGCTCGTGATGGGGCCCTGGCGCCACAGCGGATGGAACATGATCCAGAGGTGGGATGAGAACATGGGAGTATTTTCCTTCGCAGGGACAAGAGCCTATTTCCAGGAGAAGATAGAACTCCTGTTTTTCAACTACTACCTCAAGGGCGAAGGCAACCTGGACTTGCATGAGGCGCATGTCTTTGATACCGGTACCAACCAGTGGGAATCCTACGACACATGGCCACCTGGACAAGCAAAACGGAAAAAGCTGTATTTCTCGGACAAGAGCCACCTTTTGTTCGATGGCGACTGCACAGAAACAAAAACCAGTTTCGACGAATATCTAAGTGACCCGGCCAAGCCCGTTCCCTACACCATGCAGCCGAGTCTGAAGCGAGGTCCCAGCTACAACCTGGATTATTTCGTCGAGGATCAGCGGTTCGCCGCTTCTCGTCCTGATGTGCTTGTGTATACGAGTGAGCCTTTATCAGAAGATATCAGAGTTGCAGGTCCAATCACGGCCGAGCTCTATGTCTCTACGACTGGGACCGATGCCGACTGGGTGGTGAAAGTCATCGACGTTTATCCCGGTAATGCTCCAGATCCAAGGAGTAATCCCATGAACGTCCGGATGGGCGGCTACCAGAGG
>CAYGBF010000199.1:0-12999 GCA_964348035.1 uncultured Eubacteriales bacterium
TTATCGAAGAAATTGAAATGCTCGCCGTGATCTTGGGTTAAGGACGCTCCTTTGTCGTTACCGACATAATCGCGATCCTTGTTGTTCGGATCGAGCCAGAGACAATGAAAGTCTCCGGCGATACCGGGCATCCCCGGCTCTAAAGTCTTCCCCCCATCCAAAGAGACCTGAGCTCTCGATCCCATAGCATAGACCCGTTGATCATCGCTGGGGTTGATGTAGATCTGACTGTAGTAGAAGGGCCGGTTGTTGTACCGATTCAGGAAAGTCCAGGTTTCTCCCCCGTCCTCAGAGCGGTAGACCCCCGAACCGAGCTTGCTCATGTCCTCGTATTCGGTTGATCCTCTCCCGGGTTGAAATCCGTGCTCGACGATAGCCATCAGAATCTGAGGGTTTTTACGGTAAACATCCAGTCCGATCCGACCGATGTCTCCCTCGGGGAGGCCCTTCGTTAATTTTTTCCAAGACTTCCCGCCATCTCCGGATTTAAAAATCCCACCGTTCGGGCCGCCGCTGTCAAAACGGAAAGGCCTCCGGAGCCGCTGCCAGAAAGCCGTATAAAGGATATCAGGATTTTGAGGGTCCATTTCCACTTCGGTACAGCCTGTCTTGCCATCATCGGGGAGACCGTTTCGTAGCTTCTGCCAGGTTTTTCCACCGTCTACGGACTTGAACCGTCCGCGCTGTCCCGTGTGGCCCCAAAGATGGCCTTGGGCGGCCACATAGACGATATCCGGGTCTGTGGGATGGGGCACGATCCGGGCGATATGGTGGGTATCTTCTAGTCCTACATGCGTGAATGTCGAGCCACCATCCGTAGATTTATAAACGCCATCTCCCCAAATAACGCTGTTCCGGACGTTGGCCTCTCCCGTGCCCACCCAGAGGATGTTCGGATCCTTCTGGAAAATGGCCACGGCGCCGATGGAAGAGGAGCCGTAATCGTCAAAAATAGGTTTCCAGGTGGTTCCCGCATTCGTGGATTTCCAGACTCCACCAGAAGCCGAGGCCACGATCACGAATCTGTAATCCTGATCGAGGGCCTGGATATCTGATATGCGTCCCCCCATATTGGCAGGGCCGATGTTCCTCCATTCGAAGGCTTTGAAAAAATCTTTTTCCTCTACCTGCTCAGAGAACATAACTCCTGAGATCAGGCAGGCAAAAAGCCCAAAGCTGAACAGAAAACGGAAAAATCTGGTATGCATGATCCCTCCTTATTTAGTTATGATTCTCTTCCTCGAGGCCTGCGGAATGGCAAAGTTAAACCTAAAGATACTAACTCTCTTCTATAGTGTCAAGAAATAGGGGTCCTGAGGAAAAGACTTCATCCAATTATGCCATTTTTGCCGTGAACATGTCTTTTCGAATGTGATACACTCATTTCATGCTGTCAGAGGATGGAAATTGGGGAAAATTGTGAAGGGCTTGGACCAAGGTCAAAAAGGAAATCCCTATTTTTCAAAGTCTTCCCCTGACTTGGCTTGAAAAGAATAGCAAGAATCGAGAGAATGTATTAATTACTCTTTTTTAGAGCCTCCCGCATTTCACTACACCAGTCTTCATAGTCATATTCAAGGTAGTGGTCAATCACCATCAATGCGATTGCATTTACAAAAGCACCGCCCTCGAAAGGGTGGAAATCGGAGAATTCGGCATTTGAAAACACACCAACTCCAAAGTTTTTTTGGGGAATAACTTCAACAACAGAAAACATCCAACCCCCATTGTGAACGAGGACTTTATTCCCAAAGTACTCAAATGTGTAGTGACCAAAACCGGTCCCCATGAGAATATCACGGGGAAAGATAGCTGACTTTGGAATCCCAAGTCTAGCGAAATCCGTGGGGATTCGGACCTTTCGAATCTCATCGATCGATTCTTGTGATATCAATCGCCCCCCTTCGTGAAAACCATTGTTAAGCCTGAACTCAATCCATTTTGCCATGTCGCCCATTGTCGAGATGATGCCGCCGGCAGGCGCATAGAGATCCTCAGATCCTATGGATTCCCATGTGTCCAGCGATACGACACCTTCTTTTTTGATTGCAGGCTGCATGATGTTTCCCACCGCATCAGGTTTTCCTACTCTTTGTTCGAAATCCAGGTTGCTAGTGTAGCTGTCTCTCATCCCCAGGGGTTGGAAGATCCTCTTACGAACGTTTTCTCCCCAGCTCTGATCTGTTACACGATTGACAACTTCACCAAGAATAGCCATGCCGACCTGCGAATAATGATTTCCGGACCTGAATCTGATCGATAGCTCTTTAGACATAAGATACTTCAATAGTGCTTCGAATGTATAATCACGATTCTGGAAGCCCCCTGGTACGGCTTCCGTCAATCCCGATCGATGACACAGAAGATCATCGACAGCAACATTTTCTGTCACATAAGGATCTGGCAGTACAAGCTCCGGTATAAATTTTATCATGGGATCATCCCATTTCAATTTGCCTTCATCGACCAGCATCCCAAAGAGGTAGGCAGTGAATGTCTTGGAATTGGAAGCTATCTGCAAATACGTTTTATCATCGATAAGCAACTCTTTTCCTGCTTCTCGTGTTCCGAAGCCCCTCATGAGCACCGTCTCTCCATCTTTAACTGCGACCACGGCAAGGCCTGGAACTTGCCATTGCTTCATGGCCTGTTCAATATTGTCATCCAGTGAGATTTTAGATTGTGTTGACTCTTTTGTTGTGCATGCTGCGAATATGAGGGCAAAGGAAATAATGAAGAATGATGATATTAACTTCCTCACGGGTTTCCTCCTTCAAGTCTAGCTTTTTATCAATTTCCTCGCCGTACCGACAACTAACCGTCCATCTCTTCTAGCTCCCTCTGCATCGTCTTTCGTATATTCTTCGGTAGGGATGAAATCAATGTTCCCATAAAAAGCCAGTTCTCTTTCCTTTCGGAGCCTTTTGGAAATATCAGCGAGTCGTTTTAAATGTTTTGTGATATCCTTGGGAAATTTCATTTCATGCTCTAGGAGGAGGCCGCCAACATCGTGAATCTTTGGCGGTTCCACTCCTACAGAGCGCAGCATACCTTTAAGAGAGAGCTCGACTATTTTTTGAGATTCTCTTATAACATCGGAAAAAGCATTTTTCTTCAAAAGAAGGTCCAAAATACCAGCCTGTCCACTGCTTTTTTTAGATAACTCTCTGCGAGGCTTTTCGTATTCATAATTCGATGACTTCGCCTGGCTGAAAATCCGGTTTCAACACCCCGTGCCAAATATTCCCTTTCCATACCCTCTTTGTACCCAGCTCTTTCAATCTGTTATGAAGCCGTTCAAGTCTTTTCGAGAAGAATGCATTCTTGTCATAGAGAATACGGGCATCCTCTACCATATCGAGAAAAAGAGGGCTTCCCAATTCAGCCTCCTGGGGAGTCTTAAAAATTGAAGAGATGAACGTGTTGATCCCCTCCTTTTTAAGGGATTCTAAATAAGGCTCAACCCTGTCTTCTACAGCAGAAAATTGAGCGACTCTCTTCATTCTTCCCTTAGGAAGATTCTCAGCGATGATTAAGAGATCGATGTCAGAGTCGTATCGAAAAGTTTCTCTGGCGACCGAACCAAAGACGACAAAAGAGACAAGTCTCTCTCCATAGAAAGATTTGGTTTCCTCCAGGAGTCTGTCTTGAAGTTCATTGAATTTTGTTTTCAGCATTCTTGTTGTATTCGATCGAGATGGGCTCTTTCTTACGAGTATTTTATCAGGAGAAGGGATGAAAACCAACTAAAATAACTTCAGGCCACTCCACCAGCTGACCCATTATGGGGTCGCGATTCCATTCTTATGAACAGAGACCAGTAAAATCTGGCAGGCATGATCCCTTCTTTAATTTCCGTATTTCTTACGGATTATAAGCCTGTTGTTGATGTATTTCCGCAAAAATTTGACAGCGATATCCGAGCGCCGGAATGTCGGCACTCCGGCCTGTTCCAAACAATCAACCATAGGCTTAAAAATGTCGCCAGCATCGAGGTTAACGACAAAAGGTTTTTCGGTCTTGTGGAAGATATCGATCAAGCGCATGACGATACCCTGAGGATGGTAAAGATTCTCCCCGTGGAATCTTCCTGGAACAAGGGTCTGCATCGCCGGGGTCATCGGTACAGGAGAGACGATAGCACAGTCCACCGTCTCATCATCGATCATGGCCTGGAAAAGTTCAGAGAAAGAGGCATCATCGGCGACGGGAGTGGTGTCCAACGGGTTGTGGACATCCTGCAGCCTGTGGATGCCGGAGGCCTTGAAGGTCTCGGAGATGCGTTTTTCCGTTTTGGGCGTAAGAGGCGCCAGTTCAAACTCGAGATCGTTCTTGAGATTGTCAGCCATGGTCACACACTCGAAACCAGCGTTGCTGATCAGGGCAATTTTATTTCCTCGGATGATCTTATCGGCTAAGAAAGAAAGGTTTTTGACATAATTTTCGAATTCGAAGATGGTCTCGGCAACAATCACCCCCATCTCCTCCAAGATCGACTGGGCGATGTTGTATTCGCCGGCCACAGAGGCGGTATGGCTGGCCGTAGCCGCCTGCCCCTCAGGGGTTCTGCCCGCTTTGTACAAAACGATCATTTTTCCTTCTTGCTTGACGATCTCTCGGGCGGCTTTAGCTAAGGCGAGGCCGTCTCCCGTCAAGAACCCCTCGACGTAAATGCCGAAGACCTTGGCCTGTTCATCATCCTTGAAATAATTCAAGTAATCGGAGATCGTCAGGTCGATTTGATTCCCGACAGAAATCGCGTACAGAGGTTCGATGTTGGGCAGCTTGCTCATCCGGGAAATCATGAAGGCCCCGCTCTGGCTGATGTAGGCCAGGTTGGTCTTCTGCCCCGTGATCCGGGGAAGCTTGTAGTCAGGAACAAAAGTTGTGTCATATTTCCCGGGTAGAGAGTAGATGCCGAGGCAGTTGCCCCTGTTGATAACCGGCGTCAGTTTATCTTCCTCCAGGCCTTTCTCGAGCAAGTCCTTTATTTGGTCCTCCAATTCCTTCGTTCCTTTTTTCTCCCCGATTCCTCCAGCGATGATGATCGCTGAGCGTGCTTTTTCTTCCTCGATGAGTTCGTTTATCACGTCATAATTCTGCTCGGCGGCCACGGTGACGATGAACAAATCCACAGCCTTCGGAAGATCGGCGATGGCCGGTACACACGCACATCCTTCTATCTCTTCCATCCCTGGCTTCACGACGTACACGTTCCATTTGGGGAATCCCTCTTTCAGGATGTTGTTCAGGATGATATGGCCGACGTTCATCTTCTCGGAAACGCCGATGATGCCGATGGTTCGAGGTTTCAGAAGATAATTGATGTTTTTAAACCGACTCCTCCTTGGTTTCTCGTGATTTCGGGAGAATCGGCACATCCCATCCAGGGCAATGAGTTTCTTTTGGTGGACCACGAACGGGTTGACTTCTGCTTCCTCGATAACAAACGGATGCGCCGCCTCGTACGGAGAATAGTAGGCGGCGAGCTGCTGGAAGTTGTAGTAGGTCTCGACGAGCTCGTCTTTGGTGATTAGAGCTTCTTTACCCCGGACTTTTCCGACTAATTTGTCGTAGACGGCAAGCGGCTCCAGGACTGAAAGTATGTCCTGTTTGGGAAGGGCATGGGCGGAGCTTATCGAGACAGCTTTTCCCTCTTTGATTCTCTCGCTGAGATACTCGATTTCCACTCCTCCGACACCCATGGTGACGATAGGTCCGAATTCTCTCGAATTACGTATCCCCATCAGAAGTTCGGTCCCGAATCCAGTTTTATCGTAATCGACCATCTCAGAGACGAGGAATCCCTTGATCTCTTTCTTGATGGCTTGAAGAGTATGAGGATGGTTCTTTTCGGAGTCAGGAAAATTTTTTACCCAAGACTGGAATTTTTTGGGAACTTTTTCCAGCATGTCCTGACAGACACGGTTGATGTCTTGAGCGTCGTTTTTCACGAATCGAATTCCGCCGACGTCTGTTTTGTGGACGATGAACGGGGCAACGATCTTGATCACCAGGTCCTCTCCCCGGCAGACGCACAGAGCCCTCTCATCGACTTTCTGACCTTTCTCGATAAAAGTACACCTCGGAGTTCGAATTCCGAACTCCTCCAGGATGGAATAGACTTCATGTTCGAGGAGAAAATTCCGGCCGTCCTTCTCTGCCACAGAAAAGATTTTATTTATTTTTTTAAAATCGAGGGGCATTTTTTCCTCCTCAAGGATATATTTATAGCCTATGTATCGCTTTAAAACGCCTCACGCCCAGCCTGTCGTCCCAACTCGAAAGCCTTGAGGTTGATACCCACGACCTTTTCCCCCCGAGGTTCGAACAGAGTCTGGATGTATTTTTTGAGGTTTTCCTGTTTTAAAATAAGATGTGCGGAGGCAGCACCCAGCATGACCATGTTTTGAGCCCGGGCAAATCCTGCCTCTCTGGCTAATTCCTGGGAGTCGACGATGACGCTCTGTCCGGCGTGTTGAATCTTATCCAGAATATTCTCCAGGTCAGGATAATCTGGAATATTGACAAAGGGTGAGCTGCTGGTGACGATGATCCCCTCAGGAGAGAGATAATCTAAGTACCGCAGCGTTTCCAGCGGCTCCACACTCAGGATCATATCGGCGGCTCCGCGGGCTATGAGATCACTGTGGACCCGGCCTCTGGCCAGGCGGAGATGGGACTGGACAGCTCCACCACGCTGGGCCATTCCGTGGACCTCTGCCTGCTTAAAATTGAGGCCTTCGGTCAAGGCGGCGTTGTCGATGACAAAGGCGATAGACAAGATTCCCTGACCTCCGACCCCGGCCAAGATGACATCCTGCTTCTCTCTCACGACGCCCTCCTTTTTTTCCGCGCCTCCTGAACACACTCCCTCACAGCCACGACGACCGACAGTCCCTGATGAGAGATCTCTTCCTTCATGATCTGAAGATTCTGCTCAAAATTCTTTGGGAGGGGTTCGATAACCCGAAGATGATCTTTCTGAACACCCAAACCCTCGATCATCCGCAATAATCCCTCTCCAGATGCATACGTCGGCTGTCCACCGGTCATGGCCACTGTGGCGTTATCCAAGATGATGACTGTCATATCCGTGTCAGAAGCTGCCGCATCGAGAAGAGATGTAAGCCCAGAATGAGCAAAGGTCGAATCCCCGATAACAGCCACCGCCGGCTTGATTCCCGCTTCGGATCCTCCCTTGGCCATGCCGATACTGGCCCCCATGCAGACGCAGCTGTGGATGGCATTATGCGGCGGCAGAGCCCCCAAGGTGTAACATCCGATGTCGCTGAAGACGTTGGACTGGGGATGAGATTCTAAAGCCTTATTCAAAACCTTGTAGGTATCCGCATGGGGACATCCAGCACACAGTTGGGGCGGCCGAGCAGGAAGGGGTAAATCTTCGATCGAGCGCTTCTCCAGAGGCTTCATGTCCAGTGCTTGACGGACGATTTCGGGTGAGAGTTCTCCTGTCATCGGCAGGTCACCGCTTAACTTTCCCCGCAGCTCTTTGTTGTGAATTCCGAAGAGCCCGTTTAACGTCCTCTCGATATAGGGATATCCTTCCTCGACGACAAGGATTGTGTCCACGTGCTGGACAAGATCTCTGATCAATGATTCTGGAACGGGATAGGTAGAAATTTTCAAGATCGAGGGTTTTTCTTCTTCATCAGCATAATTCTCAAGAACATAATTGTAGGCCACACCAGAGGCGATAATCCCGAAGGCCGTGTTTTTCTCGCTAAGCTCTAAGGAATTGAATCCCGATTCCTCGGACATCCGCACCAGATCCTGCTGCTTCTCCACCAGGATTCGAAACCGCCGTCTCGCATTCACCGGCAGGAGAGTCCAGTCTTGCCCGACACCCAGAGAGAGGGCATTCTGTTTTCGCAGCGGCTGAGGATTAACTCGAGAGCGGCTGTGGGATAACCGGGTGACCATCCTCAATAACACCGGGATACCCAGCTTTTCCGAGACATCGAAGGCTTCACGAGTCATGTCATAGGCTTCTTGGTGATCCGAAGGCTCGAAGCAGAAGACTTGGGCAAACTGGGCATAATACCGGCTGTCCTGTTCATTCTGCGAACTGTGCATACTCGGGTCATCGGCTGTGATGACCACCAGGCCTCCGTTGGCTCCGGTGAGGGCGGAATTAATGAACGGATCGGCAGCCACGTTCAAACCGACATGCTTCATCGAGACCAAGGCCCGTTTACCGGCGTACGAAACACCGAGGGCCTCTTCGAAGGCGACCTTTTCGTTAACCGACCAGGAAGCCTTGAATGTTTTTTCTTTTTCAGTGGCTTTTATCAAAAATTCCATGATCTCGGAAGCGGGCGTGCCCGGGTAAGAATACCCTCCCGAGAGACCAGCATGGATAGCCCCCAAGGCAACGGCCTCGTCGCCGAGTAAAACTTCTTGCTTCATCGTTTCTTCCTCAATGAGTCTCTGGAAATAAGATTCAAGCTCCTTATCGAGTTATTGGTGTGTTTATCGGAGCTATCTATTCGGTAAATTTAAACCTAAAGATACTAACTCTCTCCTGGAGTGTCAAGAAATAGGAATCCTGAGGAAAATATATAATCGATAGACTCAAGAAAGAAGGCAAAGGCGGAAAGGAAAAAAAGAAGCATACAATGCACAATTTTATATTGCGAGACATGATTCCTGATTGTATAATTGTGCAGAAATTTCGAAATACAAAGGGAGAAATAAATATTGAAGAATTCCAAAAGTATTATATCAACAAGTCATATAGTGATCATGATATTCATCATAAGTGTAATCACGATCAGCTGTTCAAAATCATCCGAAAATGAAACTGAAGCACCACAACCGGAAATCTTAAATCCTGAAGCCGAACAGACAGAAAGTCTACAAGATGAAGCATTCGAGATCAAACTCCCCAACTCTGAAAACACTCTGACAATCAAGGCAGGAATTCCTGCGACTTGGATACGAAATCCCGATTTTGGAACGGTTGTATTTCAGCCAAAAGACTATGAAGACTATTTCTATCCACCTTTTATCCAATTCACAATTTCCTGTGCAGGCTCATGTGATCCAGAGGCGATTCCTGGAAATATCGAAAACAGGATTAACGGGATTATAGATACCCTAACCCGCCCGAACATCAATACCGGCGATCCCGAGTTGGATGCCATCCGCGCAAACGTGGAGATTTTAACCAGAGAGAAATTCAGCGAGAATGACTGGATTTTCGCTGCTGCCGTTACTTATCCCGAGAATCTATCCTCGGCTCAGTATGTGCCAAAAGTCGCTGTTCATGCCTTTTGTCACCATCCTGGAGACGCATTTTTTGTGGAGACAAATGCACGGGCCCATCTCGACCAGAAGGATGAAATGCTCAAGATTTTAACGGCGGCATGCAAAAAAACGAATTACTGATTCTTTAAAACCCCCGCAAGAAAGAGGCTTTAAAGAAAACACCTCTCTTCGCCTAGCGGAGGCCGTCAGTCTAGCTGTCTGGTTCCAATCTCTCATAGGGTTGCAAATTAAAAACATTGATAATATGATTATAAAACCTAAAAATGCCGCTATAATCAGTTGAAACCATGAAGATAAGAGAAAAAAAAGATTTGGAAGTCACCGTCGATAAACGCCATGTTGTATCCATCGGTGAACGTCTCTACACCGAAAGTGTTGAGCTGCTGCGGGAACTCGTTAACAACGCCTACGATGCGGACGCGACAGAAGTCCATGTTGACATCAGTCCCGAACGAATCATCGTCAGAGATAACGGCACGGGCATGGATCTGGAAGGATTAGAACAGTACTTTATCATCGGTTCCGATGAAAAAGTCATCCACTCCCGCTCGCCAAAATTCGGAAGAGTGAGAATCGGGCTGTTCGGTATAGGAAAATTTGCCTCGTTGGCTGCTGCCTCCCGTTTCGAAGTCTTGACCCAGCATAAAGATTTTGCGGCCAGAGTTATCTTTGACAAAAAAGCATGGGAAGAAGCAGAGGACACCTGGCATCTTCCCTGCGAAATCCTTGATCCGGATCCAAAAAGAGGCGAAGGAACAACCGTCATCCTCTCTCAACTTTCCAAATCCTTTGACATCGAAGACGTCGAGAAAAAACTCATGGAGGGAGTTCCGCTTAAAGCGCCAGATTTTATCGTCTACTTGAATAAACGACGACTTTATCCAAGGAGTATCATCGGCCAAAAGATTCCCATCATAGAGGGGACGAAGTACGGGATGGTATCGGGAGAAATCGTTATCACGCCAAAATCCAAGGCGTCCATGAAAAACCTAGGCATTGATATCAAAGTCAAGGGCGTGACCGTCAAAAAAGATCTTTTTGGCATGGAAACTTGGGGAAAAGCCATATCCAGGATAAAAGGCGAGATTAATGCTGACTTCTTGCCGATCACTTCAGATCGCACAAATTTTATCATTGATTCAGATGAGTACCAGGAATTTCTCAAGGTTATGGGAAAGATAGTCAGCAGCATCAAGAAAATCTTGGGGAAGGAAGCCAACCGCAGAGAAGAGAGAAAGGCCAGCCGTGTAGTTAGAGAAGCCCTTCAGAGAGTTCACAAGGCCTTGGCTCAAAATCCTGATCTCTCTCCTTTCGGCCCTATTCCCTACGGAGAAGGAGGCGAACTAGGTGGAGGTGCCGTTGTTAAAGGACAGAACAAGAAGGACGAAAAAGCCGCCGAAATAAAGCTCAAAAGTGAAACGGCAAAAATGGAAGCCGTAAAAAAGAAAAAAAAGAGGCGCCATCCCTTGGTTAAGAGAATCACGCCCAATGCGATAGTCCGCAGGATGAGGATGGGAACAGAGAGTGTCTCTGTGTGCCTTGATTTTTTCGGAGAATCAGGCCCTGAGTGTTTTTCAGAAGGAAACGTCGTCTACATAAACCGAGACCATCCTCTGTATTTAAGAGAATCCGGGAAAGCTGCCGCATATACGATGTATGTTGCCCGGCTCATAACTCAGGAAATATCGATGATGAAAGCAACTAGAAGTCCCCGAGTCGCCTTCAACCGTCAGAGCCAGCTCCTCAAAGACGCCTTTACGGAAGACTAAAGAAATCATAGATACCTAGCAAAAAAGAAGGTAGTGTAGGAAAAAAATGGCGAACCGGAAAATCGGAATAATCGGGGCTGGTCCGGTAGGAAGTTTGATGGCTGCCCATCTTTCCAGGAATCAAGAACAGGTTTTCCTGGTTGATATTAAAAAAGAGCTGATTGACGCCGTTAAAGCGAAAGGCATCAGCGTTACAGGCAGAGGAGACAGCTTTAACGCTGCAGTCAAGGGAACGGGATATTTCACAGCCAACTTGAAAAAGTTCGATGCTGATTTCTTGTTCATCGCCGTCAAATTCAACTTTCTCGATTCCCTCCTTGATGAAATCAAACTCATCTTCAGACCCGGCCAAAAAATCGTACTCCTCCAGAACGGGATTGACAACGAGGACTGCGTAGCTGAAAAATTCAGCCAGAATGATGTCATCAGGTTCGTGATCAACTACGCGGGAATGATCGTCAAACCAGGTCTCTACAAGATGTCCTTCTTCAACCCCCCCAATTACATCGGCGTGCTCTCATCTAAGAATGAAGCTATCGGGCGCGAGACCGCCGAGTTCATCACAGAGGCTGGTTTAGAAACCACCTACTCATCTGAGATTAAGAAACATGAATGGAAAAAAACTATCCTCAACGCCGCCCTGATGCCAGTCTGCGCCACCACAGGACTGACGATGAGGGAAGCCATGGCCCTGGAGGAAACACGGTTTCTGTGTGAACAGATCCTCTCCGAGGGCATCCGGGTGGCCAAGAAACTGGGATATGATTATGGAGACGACTTTTTCGAAAACTCTCTCGCCTATCTCGACAATGCAGGGGATCACAAGCCCTCGACCTCCATCGACTTGGAAGCTGGGAATCCGATCGAATACATCTTCCAGCCCATCATCGATTACGGAAAAAAAGTCAAAGCACCGACTCCGGTTCTCGAATCGCTGACTAAAGTGGTGCGAACCCTAGAGCATAAAAAGAGAGAAAAGAGACTGACGGGATAGGAAACCCACCCTAGAACAGGTGTCCGCTGGAGTGGCTCTCTGGAAAGAAGGCCGGTTGGGGTGATAACAGAGAGGAAGGATCTACAAACCAGCGGTCAGGGCTGACCGAAGAATGCTTTGGACCGGGTCAACCTAGATTGCATTCCCATCGATGACGATTTTCATTTTCGAAGGACTTATCGCATCGTGATCATCGCTCACCAGGAATGGGTGATGGCTTCCGGTCGGCAGGACTCATCACAGGGGAGAGGTGTACGTCCAGAGACGGGTTTGCAAGGAGCGCAGCTGTATTTAATCTTTTTCCGATGCTCTTCGGTCACTTTAGCCACATGTTCTTCCCGAAAGGGATCATTCTCGTCTTCGCCGACTTCCAAGACACCGTAAGGACAGGCGTCGGCACAGTCACCGCAACCGTTGCACTTATCCGTATCGATGGCGATGAAATAATCGCCAGAACCGTCCTTGTATCCGTAGTTGGCCAGCATCTAGCTCAATCCCCTTTCCTTTTCGACCAGGGCTTTACCGAACAAAGCCCCTCCCAGAGCACCAGCAATCTGGGTGTCATGGGTCGGTTGGAGAGCTTCGATGTTTATCTCCTGTTCGATGCGCTTGACAACTCCCGGATTCTTGGCTATGCCGCCGGTGACGGCGAATTCCTTTTCAATCCCGATCCTCTCCAAAAGTTCCACCACTCTGTGGGCCATGGCCGAGGAATAAGCGGCCAAAACTTTCTCTTTCGGCCATCCCTTCCGGAGGAGGCCTACGGCTTCAGACTTGGCAAAGACCACACAGGTGGAACTCACAGGCTCCGGTTCTTTATCCACCTCGAAGGACAAGCGGCCCATATCCTCGATCGGAACAGAAAGAAGGTCGGCAAAGGCTTCCATCCCCCGCCCCGTGCCGGCCGCGCACTTGTCATTCATCAAGAAATTCGTCACTTTCCCC
>CAYGBF010000200.1:0-4483 GCA_964348035.1 uncultured Eubacteriales bacterium
AAATAGGATTCCCCAGAGTCTTTAAAGTTGAAGAATGTGGGCTGGAGGTCGGAGTCGTAATCTAGGGATGGTTGAGGGAAGGCCTTGGCTTGGTTAATCCGGGCCAGTGAGGCTTTGTATTGACCTAGAGAAGAGAGAATAAGAGGGTTTTGTTCGAGAGTGATAGCGATGCACTGCTCCAGAGTTAAAGGACTGGTCTCAGCGGGCTGACTCATTAGGATACTGCTGAGGCTCCCGATGAGCATAGACAGAAGGAGTATTTTTGTTTTCATCATAATCCTCCTCGAGCTTAGAAAGCGAATTAAAAATCAACTCAGATATTACACGGCAAGAAGAGTCGATTCAAGCTTGAGGAGGAGATCGAGAGGACGGTTGGACGAAAAGGATGAAGGCGTAGTTAAAAGATTCAGATGAATTCAACAGGCCCAAAAGTAAGGGAGGGGTAAGGTGAAAAAAGTTAATTTGAGTCGTGATCAATGATGAGAATTGGAACTGGCAGGCTGGACAATTGTCGTTTCCGGTAAGGATTATTTCGGTGTGAAAAAAGTTGATAGACAGGATGACAAACAGAAAGAAAAAGAGGGCGATCAGGTTCAGACGCCTTTTAGATCCTTTAACCATTCTGGTAGTAATATAAGAGAAAGAAAGAAAAAAATCAATTCTAGAGGCGGAGCCTGAACCCGAAGTAGGCTGAAAAGCCCGGCGTTCCGTAGCCTTTGATCATCTCGTATTCCTCATCGAGGAGGTTGTCGAACCGGACAAACACCTGGACATCCTGAAAAATGTCGTAGGAGGCTAAGGCGTTGATCAGGGTGTAGGAGGGCATGGTGACTCTTCTCGAGGTCCAGTCGACGACTTCGATGTCCTCTCTCTCTCCGGTGTGGACCAAGGAGATGGAGAGATGGCCCTTCTCCAAAAAGCTAAAATTCAGCCTGGCCGTGAACTTGTCTTCGGGTCTTCGTAAAAGCCGTTCCTCTGTTGCCTTGTTTTTCGCATCTGTTCTCGTGTAGAGGACATCGAGGTGCAGGTTGTCAGTTGGTTTAGTCCAGATGAAGAGCTCTGTTCCCTTCGAAAAGGAATCGAGGATGTTGATGTAGCCTTGGCTGAAGTCGTAGTCGATCAGGTTTTCGAAACGGCTGGAGAAATATGTCGCTCCAAAACTCAGCCGATTCTGCCACAGGTTCTGTTCCATTCCGACATCCCAGGTTGTCGTTTCTTCTGGCTTGAGATTCTCGTTCCCGATGGGACCATATAAAGTCGATGGCGCAAAAAGCTGGTAGAGGGAGGGAGACTTGAATCCTGTCCCGAATGTGGCTTTGAGTTTCGTGCCTGTTTGCTGGATATAATAGGCGGGGGCCAATCGATAAGTGACGGATGTGCCGGCCCGGCTGTGAAGGTCGATGCGGGCCCCGATCGTGGCAAAGAAGCTATCCAAAACACGGACTCGGTCTTGGATATAGGCGGCGGTTGTGGAGGCTCTTTCCTGGGGAAATAGGCTCGAAAAAGGACCGAACAGGCTTTCAGAATGATACTCTGATTTTCCCTGCTCCTGCTGGTATTCCAGACCAAAGGTGAGCGTGTTTGAATGATGGAGAAAGAAATTGTGCTGCCAGTCCAGCTTCCACTGGTGGCTCTTGAAATCAGAACGCTCTGAGTCAAAAGGATGTTCTTTATCGGTGGGATTTTCTGATTGGCGGTGAAAGTCAGCGTAGGAGATGTTCAGAATCTGTTCCCACCGGTTTTGGAGAAGAAGGCTCCGGATCCCTCCTTTAAGGATGAACGTGTCGAACTCCTGGATGTGATTGGAGTCGTCGCGGAGGCCTGCCCCGAGATTGTCAATATCAGATCTTGCGTCTATGAATCGAAAGCTTAAATCAAGGTCGGTATGATCAGCCAGTCGATAGCCGGCTCGTCCGGTGAGGGTCAGGTTTCGGTAGCCATCTGCTTCCTCGTTTCCCTCTCCCGAGCTGATCGCCGCGGAGAAACCATCTGTCATGTAATGGGACACCCCAAAAGAAAAATTGAGTTTTTCTGTGTTCCCGCTAAATTCTGCGTTGTTGATGAGGCTTCGGTACGAGCCGCCAGATGTTGAGAAAAAGAATCTAGGTCTTCCGTCTCCCTTTTTGGTGATGATGTTGATGACTCCTCCCAGAGCATCGGAACCGTATAGGGTGCTCTGAGCCCCGAGGAGAATCTCGATGCGTTCCACTGTATCGAGGGAAAGATGAGAAATGTCGCAGGAGCGGGATGGGGACATAGGATCGTTAAGCTCCACACCATCGATCATCACCAGCGTATGCTCAGAATTGGCTCCGCGCAGAAAAACCGAACTGGCTCCTCCTGGAGGACCGT
The DNA here is from genome assembly GCA_964348035.1 of uncultured Eubacteriales bacterium. GTDB lineage: Bacteria > Acidobacteriota > Aminicenantia > Aminicenantales > Aminicenantaceae > CAYFXE01. The sequence goes on from CAYGBF010000200.1 coordinate 2,353, forward strand.
TCTGAATGGCGGTTAATCCGAGAACACCCTCAAGGATTTCAACGAGAGAGTGCCTTTTTGATTTTTCGAGCTCCTCTCTAGTGATGACCGTGATTGAACTGGCGATTTCTTTGGCCGATGTCTCTATTCGAGTGGCCGTGACGACGATTTCATGCTGAAGCGGTGAAGATTCCTCTTCCTTCGTTTTGTCCGCATTCTCCTCGGCGGGAAGAGCCAGGATGAGGAAAAGCAGGACGAAGACTGTACTGGCGATCTTTTTGACCATGATCTGCGACTCCTTCGGGCCCCCGCTGTTCTGGCGTAAAAGTCAATCGGCTTAATTGTGAGGCCTGCTCTTTTAGGGTGGGAGGTGGGCAAAAAAAATCAACCCGACCTTCCTCCCGAAGATGGGCCTGAAGGTTTAAAGGGAGATCTCCTGACTCTCGGATCATCCTCCTTCCAGGCCTTCCCATCCTCGATAAAGGACAGTGGCTTGATCTGGAAGTCGTCCCCGATTACAGTAGCGGGGGCTGTGTCCGCCTTTCACGGACTTCCCTGCCCGTTAAACCTAACATTCGATTGTCAAAGAGAGATAAATAGTATCGAGAGTCAGTGGGGGTTGTCAAGTCAGAAAATTGGGGACGGTCCTATTTTTTAGATAAAAAACAGGACCGTCCCCATAGAGTAAGGCTGTCCTTCATAAGAAGAGACAGCCTTACTAAGGGGATGAATTAATGGGTTAGGGGATTTATATTGTAAACCTCGAAAAAAGGAGGGGTAATAAGGAGGAGTTTGCTCTTTGTTAAGTCTTTCATCTTTCCACTCATATCATCCATATACATATACGTCAAAAACCATGAAAAGGTTGCAAAACAGCCCCAGAGATGTGTTTTCACAAAAAAAATATATTGAGTGAAGCGAAATCTTGAATCCAGACATAAAGTCCTGATGTATAGTCCACACGTTTGGCGTGGATGAAAAATCTCTTATCCTTCTCGGGTGGAGAGGCTTAAATGACGTGAATAAAAAAGCGGGCCTTAGGTAGAAAAATGCTTTCTCTCGGATCTTAAGTTTTCTTTTATGCTGACTAACACATATTATAACATAATTTAGTTTCATATTTCAACAATTTTTTTCGAATTTCAAAAAAAAGGCAGTTTAGCCCGGTTTTCGACATGTTTTTGACTGTAATAACGCAGTTTTTGTCGTTTTTTCGTGAAGAATGATAGAAAGGACTGGAAACGACTCCAGTTTTTGACTCCTGGAAGGATATTTTTTAGAATGGGCTAGCCCTTCATCTTATTGACATACAGGGAGAACAAGGATGAACAAAGACGAGTTCAAAAAACATGGATATAAATTCGTGGATTGGGTGGCCGATTATTATAATGAGATCGAGACCTACCCGGTTTGCTCTCCGTTGAAGCCAGGCGAAGTGAAACAGAAGATTCCATCCCAACCTCCTCAGAAAGGGAAATCGATGGAGAGCTTATTCCAAGATTTTCAGAACATCATTCTTCCTGGAATGACCCACTGGCAGCACCCCTCGTGGTTTGCCTATTTTCCCGCCAACGCCAGTCCACCCTCTATCCTGGCCGAGCTGCTGACTGCGGGGTTGGGGGCTCAATGCATGATCTGGAAAACATCGCCGGCAGCGGCAGAATTGGAGGAGGTCGTCCTGGACTGGCTGCGTCAGATGATCGGGCTTCCTGAAAGGATGTCGGGGGTCATCCAAGATACGGCCTCGACGGCAACACTCGTGGCTCTTCTTACGGCAAGAGAAAGAGCCACTCAGTTTAAATCCAACAAAAAGGGAATCCAGGCCCCTCTCATCATCTACTCTTCCGCGGAGGCCCATTCCAGCGTAGAGAAGGGGACGAAAATCGCCGGTTTCGGGATGGAGAACATCCGGTACATTCCAGTGGATGAAAACTTTGCCCTGATCCCCTCCGAGTTAGAGAAAGCCGTTGCCGAAGATAAAGCACACGGCTTGCACCCGGCATGTGTTATAGCCACGCTCGGAACGACCTCATCCACGGCCGTCGATCCCCTAGTTCCTATCGGGAAGATTTGCGATGAACATGGCCTCTGGTTTCATGTGGATGCGGCCTTTGCCGGGACAGCGGCCATCCTTCCCGAAAAAAAATGGATC
>CAYGBF010000201.1:0-15937 GCA_964348035.1 uncultured Eubacteriales bacterium
TTCCTTGATCATGGTGCTATAATAAGCACAACCTACACGCTGGCTGTGGGCATTTCATATCCCTTTTTGCTTGGTTCCCCTCCTAAACAGCCAGCGTTTCTCTTTATAGACAGATTCACTCCTTAGAAAGCGGATGGAAATGTCCACGGCGGGATTGATTTGAGTCGCGGTTACTTCTTCTCTTTCTGCCTCTGAAACTCTTTAACCATCTCCGGTTTGACCCAGTAGGTCCCGTCCAGGTTTTCGGCCACGATAAGAGTGTGAATTTTCATCATACAATAGTCGGCGTTTCCCGACTCTCTGAGGCAATTCAGGTAGTACTGCCTAACGAGTGGGGCCGTGACCAGGTAGTTTCCGTCGTCATTCTCCCCCCGAGCTAAGACCTTGACCACACCCGGCTGAATGTCTTCTGGGGAAAATTTCCTCTCGACTGTGGAACAGGCCACAAGACAAACCAAGAGAAGAAGAATAATAAGTTTTAATTTCACTCTTCTACCCCTTACTCCTCTGCATTCAAGATGCTTCTTTTTTGGTGAAATATATTACGTGTCTTTCCTTTTAGAAATTCTATCCTTTAAAAATTCCTCTGTCAATACTGTCTGGTCCACCAATTTGACATCCACAACCCTCGGTGTTATATGTCTCTTCTAGGAAAACTCGCGGCATGGATACCTACGGCTGGCTCTCCATCCTCCCGCCCCTCCTGGCCATTTTCTTGGCCATCAAAACCAAGCATGTCTACATCTCCCTGATTGTCGGTATCTGGCTGGGGTGGACCATCCTCCAGGGCTGGAATCCTCTCAGCGGCCTGTTCCAGACTGTCAATGCCCTGATCGCCGTCTTTAAGGACGAGGACAACACCCGAGTTGTCCTGTTCAGCGCCATGATCGGGGCCATCATCACTTTCACCCAGTACTCGGGGGGCATGAAGGGTTTTGTCGATTGGGTCGTCGGTCGAGGCTTGGTCAGAGACCGAAAATCGGCTGGAGTCATGGCCTGGTTTCTGGGATTTATCATCTTCATCGAATCCAGCATCTGCGTTCTTGTCTCCGGAGCCGTGACCCGGCCTATCTTCGACAAGCTTAAAATCTCCCGCGAGAAGCTGAGCTATATCCTCGACTCCACCTCGGCTCCCAAATGCGTCCTCATCCCGCTTAACGCTTGGGGTGCCTATGTTATTGCTCTCCTGGCTACCCAAGGAGTGGAAAATCCCGTCAGGCATCTCGTTTCTTCGATGGCTTTTAACTTTTATGCCATCCTGGCTCTTTTGCTCGTCGTGTTTGTCGTCCTGACAGGAAAAGACTTCGGCCCGATGAAGGAAGCCGAGAGGCGGGTTCGGGAAGACAACAAGCTCCTCCGTGATGGGGCCGAGCCACTTATTTCTGATGATGTGGTGATGATGGATGAAAAGAAGGGAGTCAAGCCGCGCGCTCTCAACATGCTCCTCCCGGTCGGGACCATGGTCCTGATGATGCCCATCGTCCTTCTGATCACTGGCAAGGGAAACCTGATGGAAGGGTCCGGCTCCACATCGGTCCTCTGGTCCGTGATTGCCGGATTGGTGGTCGGGGCTGTGGCCTACAGAGCTCAAGGACTCATGAGGACCCGGGAAATTACGGATATCTTCATGAAGGGTGTCGGTGGGCTTATCCCGTTGGCCAGCTTGATGATCCTGGCTTTTGCCATCGGAGACACCTGCGATGCCTTGGGCACGGGTCCGTTCGTCGCCCAAGCCGCCAAATCCACCCTCCCCTCCGGGGTCATCCCCGCTCTGGTTTTCTTGATATCCTGTTTCATCGCCTTCTCCACCGGCACATCCTGGGGTACATTCGCCATCATGATCCCGATCGCGGTCCCGATGATCAACCTCATCGGACTCCACCCCGGCCTGATCGTGGCCGCTGTCTTGGGGGGTGGGGTCTTCGGAGACCACTGCTCACCCATATCGGACACCACCATCATCTCTTCGATGGCCGCGGCCGCTGATCATATCGATCATGTCAGAACTCAGCTTCCTTATGCGTTCACGGCCGCGGGATTCGCCCTCTTGTTCTATCTCATCTTCGGTTTTGCCTTATGACCGTACCGAACCGTCTACATCCTGATACGCGAAGGAGGATTTTCAGCATGAGAAAGTTTGGCTGTTTTATCATCTGCATCCTTTTTCTGACCTTACTTATCGAAACCGGCACGCCCCAACAGGTTGCCCCGAATACCGAAGCATCCCGCTACGCTGAAGCCATAAACGCCTTCGAAAAATTCGTTATCCAACAGATGTTTCTGGACAAGGTTCCCGGGCTGTCCATCGGGTTCATCAAGGATGATTTCATCTGGGTCAAGGGCTATGGCTACGCCGATCTCGAGAATAGAGCCCCGGCCAAGCCGGAAAGCGCCTACCGCCTGGCCTCCGTCACCAAGACCATGACGGCGATCGCAGTTCTTCAGCTGGTGGAGGCCGGAAAAATCGACCTGGATGCTGAGGTGCAGACCTATGTCCCTTCTTTTCCGAAGAAAAAATGGCCGGTGACCGTCCGTCTCCTCCTGGGCCACCTGGGAGGAATCAGCTACTACCGGAATCATGATGTCGAGAGCCGGATAAAAGTCCACAAGGACACCCAAGAAGCTTTAGCCGTCTTCCAGGATTTCGAGCTTGTTGCCCGGCCGGGAACAAGGTACAACTACTCCAGTTATGGTTACAATCTCCTCGGAGCTGTCGTCGAAGCCGCCTCGGGGATGCCCTACGGCGACTACATCCAAAAACATATTTTCGAGCCGCTCGGTATGGAAAACTCACGGATGGACAATCCTGCAGATATCATTCCCAACCGAGTTAGAGGATACCGTCTCATCCGGGGGGAAGTTAAAAATTCAGAGTATGTGGACATCTCCAGCCGCTTTGCTGCGGGAGGAACTCGCTCTACGGTCATAGACCTCCTCAAATACGCCAGAGGCGTCATGGAAGGAAAACTCCTCCGGGAAGAGACCTGGAAGCAGATGTTTACCTCGATGGCAACACAGGCTGGTTTCTTGACCGGTTACGGGATGGGCTGGAGGGTCCGCCCCCTCAAGGGGCATTTTCAGGTCAGCCACGGCGGTGGGCAGCCGGAAACAACAACCTACCTTCTCATCTTGCCCGGGGAAAAATTTGCTGTCGCCTTGGGCTCCAATCTGGAGAGGACGAATCGTCTGCTTTACGTATACAGGTTAGCAGAACTCATCCTTGATGAAGACTTCGATGGCAGCGTCTATGTCAGCGACAGACGGGAACAGCCTATTTATAATGCTTGTTATCAAGTCTTTTCTCACGGAATAAGCCGATACGACTGGCTCGGGCGGCCTTTGACGACCGATGATGAGGAACTCGAGGCGGCCTTTTTCTACTTCAACCGGGCTGTGGATAAAAAAAACCTCAAAAACTTTCCCGATGAGACGAAGAAAAAAATCGATCAGGGTATCCATCTTCCCTCAGACAGAGCCTTCACCAGAGTGGGAACCTTCATGGCTTCCACGCTTAATCAGCGTCTGGGAAAAGAAAAACTAAGAGATTACAATCGAACGGGCCCGATTGCCTTCTTCAATGATTATATTAAATTCAGCAGCAGGATTCTTTCCAAAAAATTCCGATTCGATAAAAAATTTGCTCGACTCATTTCAGTCTGGCATCGGGATTGGACAAGAATATACCCTGAATCTATCCGCCGTCTGTATGTTTCCGTCAACACCGATTTCGATACATTGGGGCTAGCTCTGAAAAAGACCTTCGCCGGAGCGAAAATTTACCCGGATCTCATCCCCAGCCTAACCAGAGTGGCGGCTGATTTCCGGAAACAGGACAACTTCGAAAAATCGCTTCAAGTTCTCAACCTCGCGGCTGACCTTTATCCAGAGTCATCCCTTCCCATAATCGGCCTAGCGGCGACTTCTCTGTTTACGGGTAATGTTGAGGAATCCCGCAGGCTTTTTCTTAAGGCCAGGAACATGGACTCGAAGCATCCCCGTCTGAACTATATCTTTAACCTTGCTTCCTCCCTTGAAAATGCCGATAAACCAGAGGTTGTTTTCCCGCTAATGAAAATTGCCACCGAGCTCTTCCCCAAAAGTTCTAAACTCTACAAGGAAATCGGAAATATGTATGTTCTCATCGGAAAAATAGCCATGGCCATAGATAACTACAAGAAGGCTTTAGCCATTAATCCCAAAGACAAAGGAACCAGAGAAAAGCTGACTGAGCTTGAAAAACAAATTCATGAATGAAGGATAAAAAAATGAAAAAGGGCACTGGAGACTTCTTTCAGCAGGAGACAAAATATTATCGAGGCAAACTGCCGGGCGGCCCCCTCCTCTGGCACACCAAGCCGGAAACCTTCAAAAGATATCCGTCGGCACCGCGCGTGAAAATGGGCCTCCCCGATCCAGAAGAGGGAATGGTCCTCTGGAAGACGATTGCTCAGCGGCGCAGTATCAGAGATTTCAGGGATGAACCTCTCGCCAAGGCTCACCTTTCCCGACTCCTCTGGGCGACCCAGGGAATTACCAAAGAGTACATGGGCTACGAGCTCCGAGCCGCCCCTTCTGCCGGGGCCCTCTACCCAATAGAAACTTATCTTGTTATCAACAACGTCCAAGATGTTGAACCTGGGGTTTACCACTATGCGCCCCAGACTTACGAACTCGAACAGCTCAAGCAAGGAGATTTCGGGGAAGCCATGGCCAGAGCGGCTCTCGATCAGGGAATGGCCGCCGAGGCCAACGCTGTTTTTGCCTGGACGGCTCTTTTCGAAAGATCCAAGTGGAAGTACAGACAGAGAGCTTTTCGGTACGTCTACCTGGATGCCGGACACATTGCTCAGAATCTTGCCTTAGCCGCCGTTTCTCTCGGGCTCGGGTCCTGCCAGATCGCCGCTCTGTACGATGACGAAGTTAACTCTCTGTTGGGTGTCGACGGCACAGAGGAGAGCATTCTCTACCTGAGTGTTGTCGGTCACCCCAGATAGCGATCTCGATATTCAGAGGATTGAACCGGTCATGTCGAGAACAAAGCCATCTTTCTATCCCGTTTTACCCGAGACCATGAAGACCGAATCCATCACCCATTAATAACAAAGGAGAAAATCCTTATAAGGAGTACAGGGATGAAGAAAATTATCACCATAAGTCTTTCTGTTTTGGTTTTCAACGGACTGTTTTTTCTCTGGGGAGAAGCATCCAATCAAGAGAAAAAACCATGGGATTGGCCGCTGGAAAAAGTCAAAGACCTGGTCAGCGAAGTCAGAGCCGGAAAGGACCTGACTCCAAAGTCATGGCCAGATGGAACAAAAGTGGCCGTCGCTCTGTCCTTTGACTTCGATGCTGAGACCAACGCTCTGAGAGATATGAATATTTCCCCAGGCCTCTTTTCTCAGGGAGAGTATGCGTCTCGAGTCGCCGTCCCCAGGATTCTGGATCTCCTGGACAAGTACGGTATTCCAGCCAGCTTCTTCGTCCCGGCCGTCACCGCCCTACTCCACCCTGATGAAATTAAGGCTATCGTAGCTAAAGGCCCTCATGAGATCGGGATGCACGGCTGGATTCACGAGAGAAACTCTCTCCTCGATGAAGAAGAAGAGCGCCGTCTGATGAGTAAATCATACGAAACGCTCAAAAGAATGGCGGGCAAAGCTCCCTCAGGAATCCGGACGCCTTCTTGGGATTTCAGCCGGGCGACCCTGAAACTGATTAGGGAGCTAAGCCTTGTCTACGACAGTAGCCTGATGGCCGATGACCGGCCTTACGAGATCCTCCAGGAAGGAAAGCCGACAGGAATTGTGGAACTTCCCGTAGAGTGGCTTCTGGATGATTATCCCTATTTCGGGTTCTCAAGGTATTCGAGCATCCGTCCTCATATAAAGCCCGCAGATGTGCTCGATATCTGGGCGGCAGAATTCGACAAAGCCTACGAGGAAGGAACCCTCTTTGTCCTGACCATGCATCCCAAGATCATCGGTCACCGCAGCCGGATCCTGATGCTCGAAAAACTCATCCAGTACATCCAAAAACACGAAAAAGTCTGGTTTGCCACCCATGAAGATATCGCCCGCTACGTTAAGAAAGGCATGAGGGAATAAACTTTTCCAGCGGTCGATTTTGCTCAGAACAATAGATTAAAAAACGACGGGCCAGATCACCCCGCTGTGGCGACTGGGCTATTTTTTGGAGAACCGGATATTCCTTACCCGTCCGGCATTCATCGTGAAGGCTTCGACTTCATCTTTTTTGTTCCGAAAGAAATGAAAATGGTTGCCATCCCTGAGAAACCTGTCTTTGAACGTCGGGAATAGAGGCGCCGTGGGATCGCCTTTGTATGGATTTTCATGGTGAAGGAAAAGTTTTCCGTTTTTCAGGACGACACTATAAGTGACCCTGAGTTCTGCGCTGTGATAATCGCCTAAATACTGCGAGAGCTCTGAGGGATTCGGAGATGCCAACTGGAATGCTTCGAAATTCCTCGGCTCATCCCCTTCGATGTAGACTTTCAAACCCATCGGTTTTTCGGGCTCCTCACTAATAAACTCCCCCTCCATCTCCACCGGAGCCTCGACAGCCAGGAAGCGCGTCGGACTGACCGGTAAGATCGGGAATCGGAAAGTGGAGGCGTTGACCATGAGTCTGCCTTCTTCGAGTGAGATTCTCCAGACGGCATCCCTTTCTTTGTCGTAGAAAGCGCCCTCTTTTTGTTTAAGGGCAGACCTGGTAAGCCTCACGAACTCGGGTTTTTCTGCCGGGGTTTTTTCTGCTTTTTCTTTAAAACGATCAGCTAGATAAATATCAGCCACCTGTCTTGCCAGTCGACTGGGATTGATCGTCCCCAGGTTAGCCAGGACGATCACCGAGAAACGTTGTCCGGGAAATCTTATCATCTCCACCCTAAAACCGACAAAAGCCCCGCCATGGCCGATCAACATCAGTCCTCTGTAGTCACGGACTCCAAGCCCAAGGGCATAATCGAGTTTTTCGCCGTTGTTGAGGACACCTTGGGTGAGGAGCTTATCGATAAGTTTCTGACTCCTTTTTCCGAGCTTATTGTCATAAAAATTCCGGTCCCACAGCAAAAGATCATCAACACAAGTGAAAATCCCCCCGTCGCCGATCATATCCAGGGTGGTCATGTTTATCCTGAATTTTTCCTTACCCAGCGGCGAATAGCCTGCAGCCCGATTTTTAACGATCATCGTATGGTCGTCGTGAAAATGGGTGCTCGTCATCTTCAGGGGTTTAAATATCTTCTCCTCGGCATAAACCCGCATGGACTTTCCCGTGATTCTTTTGACAATTACAGAGAGAAGAAAATAGCCGGAATTGCTGTAGAGGTACTCATCGCCCGTCTTAAAATTAAGCGCTCTCTGTCTGGTTACAAGATCCAAGACTTCGCCGTCGACCACAAAATCATCATCCCGCTCGCCGGCTAAAGACAGGAGAGTGAGATAATCCCTTATGCCGCTCGTGTGATGGAGAAGGTGGCCAATCGTGATCGGATTTCCGTAGTCCGGCATTTCAGGGATATACTTCCGAATATCATCATCCAGAGAGAGCTTCCCGTCTTCTTCCAGAAGGACCATACACATAGCCGTGAATTGTTTGGAGGTCGACCCGATCCGGAATACGGACTCGGAGGTGATCGGAACCCCGTGTTCCAGGTTGGCCATCCCGTAACCCCGCTTGTAGATGAGCTGGCCATCCTTGATAATCCCCAGGGCACATCCAGGGGAATCAGGCTTGTCCCACCTAGAAAAAAGCTTGTCGACTTTATCCGTCAGCTCATCTCCGTTAACAAGAGTGACGCAGATGAAGATCAGGAGTCCGAAGACAGCCAGCAAGACTTTTTTCTCCATGATCATCTCAGAATCTTTTTTATACCCGTATGCATCCATCGGGGCAGACACGAGAATTGAGAAAAAGTTGTTTATTTTTTGGGTTCGGGTTTGGAGATGAGCCCAACTTTGGTACGAATGATCTGATCGAGTTCATCGGCCAGCTCCTCCTTCTCCTTAAGAAGCTTCTTCACGTTTTCTCTTCCCTGACCGAGCCTTTCTCCCTTGTATGAATACCAGGTTCCACTCTTCTCAATCACCCCCTCATCCAATCCGCAATCGATTAAATCTCCCTCCTTGGAGATCCCTTCACCGTAGATGATATCGAACTGGGCCAATTTGAAGGGGGGAGCCATCTTGTTCTTGACGATTTTGACCTTCACCCGGTTTCCGATGATCTGATCCCCGTCCTTTAAGGCGGCCAATCTCCGGATCTCGATGCGCAGAGAGGAATAAAACTTCAAGGCTCTTCCTCCCGTGGTCGTTTCCGGACTGCCCAGGAAAAAGCCTATCTTCTCTCTTATCTGGTTGACGAATATAAAACAGGTCTTGGAACGGCTGACGATAGCGGTCAGTTTTCTCAGGGCCTGAGACATCAATCGTGCTTGAAGACCCATGTGAGAATCTCCCATCTCGCCTTCGAGTTCTGCCTTGGGAACCAATGCGGCCACAGAGTCGACGACGATGACATCAACAGCTCCGCTCCGGACCAGGACTTCGGCAATCTCGAGGGCCTGCTCGCCGTAATCCGGCTGGGAAATCAGAAGATTATCCACGTCAACGCCAACCTTAGAGGCGTAAGTCGGATCCATGGCATGTTCGGCATCGATGAAGGCCGCCTGGCCCCCGGCTTTCTGGGCCTCGGCAATCACATGAAGGCCAAGCGTCGTCTTTCCGGTGGCCTCTGGGCCGAAGACCTCGACCACACGGCCTCTGGGGAATCCTCCGATCCCCAGGCTCAGATCAAAGGCGATCGAGCCCGTGGGGATGGCCGGTACCTTGATCGCAGCCTCTCGCTGACCCAGCTTCATGATCGTGCCTTTGCCGAATTGTTTCTCTATCTGAGAAAGCGCAGCCTCCATGGCTCTCTGCCGAGAAGCTTGTTTTGTTTCTTCTTTGCTCATCTGCCCTCCTTAATCCGGTGGGTTTGTCGGAAAGTCTGTCTTTCCTTTATTTGATTCAAGAATGAAATCCTAACCTCGTCAAGCCCAAAGATCCCGTCGTCCTCCTGACAACCAATTTCTTACTGGGTACTGTAATCATAAAAACCCTGTCCCGATTTTCGGCCTAGATAACCGGCATCCACCATTTTCTTGAGAAGAGGACAAGGTCTGTATTTGGAATCTCCGAATCCCTCATACAACACGTCCATGATGTGGAGACAAACATCCAGCCCGATAAGATCGGCCAAGGCCAGGGGGCCCATCGGATGATTCATCCCCAGCTTCATGACGGTATCGATATCCTCTGCCGACCCGACACCTTCCATCAACGCGTAGACGGCTTCGTTGATCATCGGCATCAAGATACGGTTGGCGATAAATCCTGGAAAATCATTGGCCTCCACCGGGACTTTTCCCATTGCCTCGGTCAAGGCTTTGACCTTCTCGAACGTCTCTTCGGAAGTGGCGATCCCTTTGATCAACTCCACAAGCTTCATCAGCGGAACAGGATTCATAAAATGCATGCCCATAAATTCGGAAGCGCGCGTCGTCGCCGCGGCTAGGCGCGTGATCGAGATCGAGGAGGTGTTAGTTGTAAGGATGACACTGGGATCGAGGAGCTTATCCAACTCCTGGAGAATATTCTTTTTGACCTCGAAATCTTCGAACACGGCTTCCACCACGAAATCCACATCCTTGAGGTCTTCGAGGGACGTTGTGGTTTTTATCCGGCCGAGGACGTCCTGTTTATCAGCCTCGATCTTGCCTTTCTCGATGAGCTTGGACAGACTCTTGTCGATGATTTTCAACGATCTCTCGAGGAATTCATCTCCCACATCTTCAAGAACAACGTCAAACCCGGCGACAGCAGCCACCTGGGCTATGCCTGTCCCCATCGTTCCAGCCCCGACCACGCCTATTTTTTTTATATCCATCATTCCTCCTCTCTCAGACAACCTCCACAGCCATGGCCACCGCATCGCCTCCACCCAAACAGAGGGCGGCCACTCCCCTTTTCATGTTTCTGTGTTTTAAGGCATAAATCAGAGTGGTCAAGATCCTGGCGCCGGTAGCTCCGATGGGATGACCTAAAGCGACGGCTCCTCCATGGACATTGACTCTTTCTCTTTCTAAGCCCAACTCTTTGAGGAGAACAACCAGCTGGGACGAGAAGGCTTCGTTTATTTCGAACAGATCGACATCTTCAGTTTTCCAGCCTATGTTAGCTAACAGTTTTTCTATGGCTCCTTTGGGAGCGTACATCACCAGCTCTGGCTCCACGGCGTTGGTGGTTGAACCCAAAATCTTAACCACAGGTTTAAGACCCTTTCCCTCGACAGCATCCCTCGAAGCAACGACAACGGCTGAACCTCCGTCATTTAAAGTAGACGCATTTCCGGCCGTCACCGTCCCATCTTTCTTGAAAACAGGTCTCAGTTTTGATAATTTTTCCAAAGTCGTATCCTTGCGAGGCCCCTCGTCGACTTCAAAGAGAACCGGGTCTCCCCTTCTTTTAGGAATTTCTATCGGGGCGATTTCATCCTTGAAATAGCCCTTCTCGATGGCCTGGATCGCCTTTTGTTGACTGCTCAGGGCATACTCATCCTGTTCCTGCCGGGTGGCACCGAATTTCTCGGCGACGACCTCTCCTGTCATCCCCATATGATGATCATCGAAGGCGCACCATAAGCCATCCAGGATCATCGAGTCTTTCATCTTCATGTCTCCGAACTTCACGCCTTCTCTTGCACCCCAGAGCAGGTGAGGCGCTTGGCTCATGCTCTCCATCCCGCCAGCCACGATGATTTCCTTCTCTTCCAGCCAGATGGCTTGAGCGGCCAGGGCAACAGCCTTGAGCGATGATCCGCATACCTTGTTCACGGCAAAGGAACTCACCGTGTAGGGAATTCCCCCTTTAACCGCGGCCTGCTTAGCTGGAGCTTGACCTATGCCGGCTGAGACAACGTTTCCCATGATCACCTCGTCCACGTCCTCACCGGAAACGCCGGCTCTTTTTAAGGCCTCTTTGATCGCTATCCCACCTAGATCCGGGGCGGTAAAACGACGAAGAGAACCCAAGAAGTTACCGATAGGAGTTCGTGCCGCACCGATGATGAAAACGTCTCTTATTTCACACATATATTAGACCTCTCGAAATAAATTTTTGAAAAAAGCACATCTTTTTTTATCACAATTAACAGAGAGTGTAAACCTAAATTCAGGGCCCGTTTCTCGAAGGATTCCTGATGCAAAAAAAATGCCTTTTGAGGACAAAATAAGGGGACAGGCTGCTTGTTTTACTTCAGTCCGGTGATGTCTCCCTCAGCCGAAACATCGATGCCGATTGCCGCCGGAATCTTGGGCAGGCCTGGCATGGTCATGACATCTCCACAGTAGACCACGACAAACCCGGCCCCGGAGCTCAGTGAGGCATCGGTGACGATCAAGGTGAAATCTTCTGGCCTTCCTAAAGCCTCGTCATCTCCAGAAAGAGAATACTGTGTTTTGGCGATACAGACAGGAAGATGGCCGAAGCCCTCCTTTTCGATCCGCCGGATTCTTCGTCTGATTTTTCCTTCCATCGCCACCGAAGAAGCGCCGTAAACCTTGAGAGCGACGGCCTCGATCTTGTCCAGAAGGGACACTTCATCTGGGTAGAGAAGCTGAAAATGGTTCTCATCCTCGTCGATGGCCTTGAGCAGTTCTTCAGCCAGGACCGTTCCCCCTTGTCCTCCCTTGGCGTAGACTTCGCTGAGGGCCACTCGAACGCTTTCGTTCCGGCATAGGTCCATGACTCTTTCGATTTCCTTCGCGGTGTCATCGGGAAATCTGTTTAGAGCAACGACAAAGGGAACTCCGAAGATTCTGAGGTTCTCGATGTGCTTCTTGAGATTCGCGAAGCCCTTCTCGACGGCCTCGACGTCTTCCGATCCGAGCTCCTTCAGTTTGACTCCACCGTGAAGCTTCAAGGCCCGGATGGTGGCCACCAGGACACAGGCGTCAGGCGGAGGGATGTATCCGGTTCTGACGACGATATCGAAAAATTTTTCAGCTCCCAAGTCCGAGCCAAACCCGCTTTCCGTGATCACCACCTCTGCCAGCGAGAGGGCCAATCGAGTGGCGACGACCGAGCTTGTCCCATGGGCAATGTTGGCAAAGGGTCCGCCGTGGACAAACACAGGATTACCCTCCAGAGTCTGGACCAGGTTGGGTTTAACCGCCTCCTTGAGGAGCGCGGCCATCGATCCCTCGGCCTGAAGATCCCGTGCAAAAACAGGTTTTCTCTCCGGAGAATACCCGACCAGAATATTCCCGAGTCTCTCCTTCAAATCCTCAAGATCCTGTGCTAAACACAGGATGGCCATGATTTCTGAAGCGGCTGTGATGTCAAACCCTGTCTCACGGGCTATGCCCCGGAGAGGCCCTCCGATACCAACGACGACTTCTCTCAACACCCGGTCATCCATATCCATCACCCTTTTCCAGGTCACTCTCCGGCAATCTAACAGGCCGCAGACGCCCTCGAAATGAAGGCTGTTATCGACCATCGCGGCCAAAAGATTGTGGGCCGCCGTGACAGCATGGATATCACCCGTAAAATGCAGGTTGATTTCTTCACGGGGCATGATCTGAGCTTGTCCTCCTCCCGTGGCGCCCCCTTTCATACCAAACACAGGCCCCAGGGAAGGTTCCCTCAAAGCCGTCACCGCTCTTTTTCCGATCCGGTTGAAGGCATCTGTCAGACCTATAGACGTCGTTGTTTTCCCCTCGCCGGCTGGAGTGGGTGTCATGGCCGTGACCATGATCAGTTTCCCTGCTGTCTTCTGTCCGCGGATTCTCCCGGGGGAAACCTTTGCTTTATACTCTCCGTATTTCTCCAGCTCTGCGGGATAAATTCCCAACCGACCCGCTATATCTTCGATAGGTAACATTCTGACATTCTTGGCGATGTCCAAATCGTCTTTCATAACAGCCTCCTTTCGCTAAGAGTTTACCCTCGGAAATCAGATTTGACAACGGATTTTCGTCTCAGCCAAACAAAAAGGGACAGAAAAAGTCGCCTGTCCCTTCTTTTATCTTTAAATCTTCTGGAAGACCAGGGTATAATCCTGGATCAGGCCGTGATCGGCGAAGCTAAAATAGCAGTTGTTCCCGATGATGATGTGATCCAGGACTTTGATCTGCAGGAGACAGGCGGCCCCCACCAATTCTCTCGTGATGTCCCGGTCACAATTCGAAGGCTGTGGATCGCCAGTGGGATGATTGTGGGCAAAAATCAGGGAAGACGCATCGTACTTGAGGGCTGATTTCATGATTTCCCGGGGGTAAACAGCACTCGAGTCGACCGTTCCCTCGAAAAACGTCTTCTCCTCGATGATTCTATTCTTAGCATCCAGAAACAGGACTTTAAACTTCTCTGTTTTGGCATCTCTGAGAGTATGGTAAAGATACTCAAAAACATCGTTCGAAGACTGACACACAGGCCGGCTCATCATCCGATCTTTGAGGAAACGCCGGGACACTTCTTGGACGAGCTTGATCCCGAAAATATTTTGGGGTCCAATGCCCTTGATATTCTGCAGGTCTTGCGATTCTGCTTCCAGAACACTTCTCAGCGTCTTGAATTTTTTCAACGCCTCTTTGGCTTGCCTCTTGCAGTCCCTCCGTGGAGTTCCTAGGGTTAACAGCAGTTCGATGATTTCATAATCCAGGAATCCTTGGAGCCCCCCTCTTAAAAATTTTTTCCTGAGCCTCATCCGATGACCGGATGAGTCGTGGACATGGGGTGTGCGGTTTTTCGAAATTCGATGTTCCATTCACTTTAGAAAAGACGAAAATCAAAGACAAAATTTCACATTTAAGGATGTCAGAGTTACATAAATGGCAGCCATCAAACCGATGCGCCGTAGACGGTCATCGGTTCAGGCAAGTATCTCTTTATCTAGAACAGCTGAACCAGAGTCTGGACGAGCACTAGGCTGGATAAAGCCAGATAAAGAACAGTTCCAACGACCATGATGAAAAGCCACCCAAGACCCGGATGGAATGCTTTCGGCAGCTTCCTGTACAGGAGGTAAACAAGCATGATGGCGGATAAGGAGAGCATCGGAGCCTCAAGGGCCGAGATCAAGACGATGAGAGACACGGGTCTTCCGGTAAAAATAAAGGCAAAAATGACAGCGCACATCAAGGTCACAAACAGCCTGTAAAGACGCCCATCAGGGATACGGCTGGATCTGACGAAGATCATTTTCATTCCTGTCCGGAGGGCCCTGGATTTTCCGTCGACAAGCCCGATGATAGTCGAAAGAAGAATGGCCAAGGCTGCTATCAAGAATATCAACCGGGCCTGAGGACCGGCCGCTGTGGTCAAAAGCCTAGAGAGAATGAGCGTGGTTTCTTCCCTGGCGGGGACCAGAGGTCCCCCGGCCGGACCGGCTGTCCGCAGCACCAGCACTCCGATGACCAAAAACGCCAACGAGACGACGATCATTAACATATAAGATAACCCGATATCCAAACGGATGAGAGACATCCAGGAGTTCAATCTCTTTATGGACGCGGGAGAAAATCTTCCCTCTGCGAGGGAGACCCGATCCTTTCCCTTAAGGCCGATTCCTTTTTCCAGGATCCAGAAACTGTAGACTAACGTCGAGGCTCCCCCCGCCGTCCAACCGAGCAGGCTGATAATCGTCCGGCCTGACCCGGCCGGGATGTCCGGGACAAGCCCCCGGAAAAACCAGCCTGCCTCGGGACGGAGAGCGGTCAGATTATAAACGACTCCGATGATGAGGATCGAGGACAGAACAAAGGCCATTTTTTCTACAGGTCCGTAGGATCCGCCCAGGAGAAGAGCATAGGCCAGGACAACGACCACTACCGCCCATTGAACCATGGATAAAGAAGGAAAGAGGGCGTACAAAGCCGAACCACAGGCGAGAGCGATTCCCGAATAGCCGATGGCGCCGATTAAAAACAACAGACTTAACACCCACACAAACCAGAGGCGGGGGCCGGGAAGACGGGAAAATCCCCGGAAGACATCCTCTCCTGTGGCGATGGTGTAGCGAGCCAGCCCGACGGTGAGCGTCATTTTATAGATTATAGAGATGACGATAACCCAGGCAATGGACAACCCGTACAGGGCTCCAGCCCTGGGCGTGAGAATCAGCTCTCCTGAGCCGATGGCGCCGGCCGCCAGGATGATTCCCGGGCCGATAAACCTAAGCCGGGTCGACAGGCCCTCAGGCAGGGGTTGATCCGAGCCGTTCACCATGTTCAGGTCGAAGTCATTCTTTTTATCAACAGACGGGACATAAAAGCTCAAACGGATAGATGAAAAGCGTCAGACACTATCTTGTTAATTTTCTATTTTTGCTCCTATAACATCTATTCCCATCGTGTCGTTTTTCGTGTGGCACTTCGTGTATTGGCCGTTTTCATCTTTTAGAAACTTAACCTCGTACACCCCTTCATCAGGGTCGTCCACGATGAATTCGTATTCATTTCCTTCCACAGGTTCCAGTTTTGCCGGGCTACTGGAAGAACTAGGCCAACCCCAGAAGGAGTCTCCTTCGACATAAAAACTTACCGTGATCATGCCCATCCCAGAATCAGTTAAATCAAACTCATAATCTCCGATGATATCAGCGTACTTCTCTTCCAGATCCTGAGTCTTTTCCTGGCTGATCCCTGGGTTCACCACCAGAAGGACAAAGATAAGGCAGACACCCAAACACATCATTTTTAATCCGGTTGGTTTAAACATAAGACCTCCTTTTTCCGAAAAAACATTCTCATTTTTATACGAAAAACGGGACTATGGAATTCTAATATCGATCATTTGGCTCGAGAAGTCAAAAAATTTGGTGTTCACTTTTTACGGGGAATAATCTAAGGCCAATATCTTGAATTGAGCTGGATTGA
>CAYGBF010000202.1:0-4337 GCA_964348035.1 uncultured Eubacteriales bacterium
GAAAGAATTCTACGATGTCATTCATCGTTATCACCCTCGCTTTAGGGTTATACATGTCCCCAAATGGATGGCTCTTCTTATGACGCGATTCCTCTCGACCGCATCTCGGCTGCGTTCCACGCCCTTTTTGTACACACCGGGAGGTGTTATTGGGTGGAACCTCGCCCTCCCCGTTCAGACGGGGCTTCTCTGGGAAGAGTTGGGGATAGAACCGGAGTACCCAACCATCTATGAAGGGATTCCGGCTGTCCTGGATGACAGCGTGGCCTACCGCTGGCTGCATCCGCTTGCCGATCGAAAATAGAAAACTCTTCGGCAGGATCATTATGATCCCCTGAAGTGCAGCGCGGTGAATACAATCTCACTATCGATTGACCATCCTTCTCGGCTGTGCTATAAACATCCCAGAATAACAAACGGAATTCCGAAGCAAATAGGAAAGCCCTTCAAACACTCGAAAATAATTATTGTTTTGGCTGCGAGAAGATGAAAAAGAAATAACCATGAGCTTTTTGTCGATTCAAATAAAAAGACTCTTAACGATAAAATCCCGAACAAGAAAAGGCGAAGCGCTAAATCTTTGGATTCTTCGAACTTTGACCTGGATTGTTTTTGTTCTCTTCACCCTTACACTTTGTTCGCCAGATCTCACCGCCTCTAAACCCGAAAGATCCAAGGAAACAAAAAAGATCGCTGCTGGAGAGCGTTACAAAGCTTCAAGAGTGCATGAGTTTTTCCTGGGAAAAGACTACAGAGCCCTTTGGATCACTCCCCTCGAGACGGAGGTTCTCGATCTGAGGACATTTGCTGGCGGCCTCCATCCTGTAAAACGAGTAGGGGGCACGCAGACTTTGGGCCTGGCCATGAAGGGTGAAGATGGCAGGGATTATACGTTCCGGGGTATAGACAAGGATCCCACCCAGTTTCTCCCCCCCAGTTTTATGGACACCCTAGCAGCCCGAATCATCCAGGATCAGACAGCAGCGGCCCATCCTGCAGGACCGCTCCTCGTGCCTCCGATCGCCGAGGCTGTGGGCCTGCTTCATTCTGAGCCCAAGTTCGTTTTTTTACCCGATGATCCTGCCTTGGGCGAGTTCCAAAAGGAATTTGGCGGTGCCCTCGGTACAATCGAAGTCTTCCCCACTGTCCCTCCGGGAATGAAAACAGGGAGTTACGGGGCCACAGAGATCCTCGATTCTATGGAGATGTGGGAGCGGCTTGTGGCTGATCCAGAAAATCGGGTCGATTCCAGACAGTATCTCCAAGCCCGCCTTGTCGATCTATTGATCGGCGACTGGGATCGCCACCGCTTCCAGTGGCGTTGGGCCAAGATCCCAGGAAAACCACGATGGCAGCCTATTCCACAAGACAGAGATCAAGCTTTTGTCAGCTACGAAGGCATTTTGCTTTCTTGGGTCCGCTTCAGGTTCCCCCAACTGGTCAAATTTACAGGGTCCATCCCGGCAATGGAGGGTTTGACCTGGAACGGATGGGAAATCGATCGCTGGATATTGACCGATCTAGGATGGCCGGCCTGGAAAGAAATTGCCACGGCCGTTGAGAGCCGGGTGACTGATGATGTTATCGAGACAGCGGTCAAGCGCATGCCTCCAGAGTATTACGATGTTAACGGTCCGAAGCTTGCTTCAACGCTCAAAAAACGTCGCGATAAACTCCTGGATGCCGCTGAGCGCTATTACAAGCATCTAGCTGCTCGAGTGGATATCCACGGAACGAACCGTGACGAACGTGCCAAAATACAACACTTTGACGAAGGCTCGGTGGAGGTTCGCCTCGGACTGGTAGAGGAGGATCAAACCGATGGAGATCCTTATTACCGGCGAAAATTCTCACCCCAAGAAACACAAGAAGTCCGCATCTATCTACACGAAGGAGATGACCGCGCGGTTTCCAAAGGTCGTGGAACGGGCGCCATCAAGGTTCGTGTGATCGGAGGAGCTGGCCAAGATGTGGTCGACGATTCGAAGGGAGGGGGGATTCATTTCTTCGATGCTGAGGGCCAGAACCGACTGATCGAAGGACCGGGATCGAAATACGACGCCCGACCATACAAGAAGAGGGTGGAATTTCCAGAGGAGCCCTGGGCCAAGGAACGAGACTGGGGGCGTCATACAGCGCCCGTCTTTAGCCTAGCCTTCAGCTCTGACTTCGGCTTCCTCTTAGGTGGAGGAATCTCAACCACCAGCTACGGCTTCCGTAAGTATCCTCACTCCGCACAACACACCATATCAGGCGGGTTTGCTATCGGAGCCATGTCCTTTCTCGTCGATTATCGAGGAGAATTCCGGCGTCTCAACTCTCCTCTCTTCGGAACTCTTACCGCCCAGGTCTCAGGGATCGAATTCCTGCGCTTTTATGGTTTCGGGAATGAAACCACCTCAGACAGAAAGGATGATTTTTATAAAATCAAACAAGCCCAAATCTCTCTTTTTCCCGCTCTCAACCTCGAGTTTGCTCCTTATTTCGAGCTTTTTATCGGGCCGGAAATTAAGTATGCCAATTCCAACCTAGATGAAGACACTCTTCTCGGACAGACAAATCCCTACGGAGCCGATGAGTTCGGCCAAGTCGGCCTCCGCTTGGGGCTGGCCTGTGATACCCGCATTCCGACTGACTTTGCCAGTCCAGGCATACGCCTGCTCGCAGAGGTCTTCTATTATCCTGAGATTTGGGATGCAGAACGTCCATTCGGGAGTGTTCAAGGCGAGGTCTCGGTCTATCTTCCGTATTCCAGACATTTGACATTGGCTCTGCGGGCCGGTGGGAAGAAAGTTTTCGGCACCTACCCTTTCCACGAAAGCGCCTTCATCGGAGGAAGCTCGACCGTCAGAGGATTCCGAAGGGGAAGATTTGCCGGCGATGCGGCTCTCTACGGGAATGCCGAGTTAAGGCTCATCTTGGGAAAGGCCGTCATCCTCATCCCCGGCGAATACGGGATTTTCGGCCTGACCGATATCGGCCGGGTTTACCTGGACGGCGAAATCTCGAAAAAATGGCACACTGCTTACGGAGGAGGGTTCTTCTTTTCGGTTCTCGATCTCTCGACCGTCTTTTCTCTGGCTGTCGCCGCATCTGAGGAGAAGACCTCCGTGTATTTCAAGGCCGGCTTCTCTTTCTGAGGGGAAGGGATAAAATAAGAAGATAAACTATGTTCCAGACTGAACTCATCATCTTTCTTCAATCTTTCGCATCGGACTTCTGGACTCTTTTTTTTAAATTCTGGACTGAAATCGGTTATCTCTCCTGGATAAGGATCGTCGTCCTTTTTGTCCTTTTCGGCCTAAGCTTTAGAGCCGGATTCATCCTCCTGCATACGATCATCTGGAACGGCCTGATCACGATGTATCTCAAAGAAGTTATCGCTTTGCCTCGTCCCTGGCAGGTGGATGTGAATGTCCAGCTTCTCGGGCAGGATATACCCAACCCGACTCTTTTCAGGAGCATGGGGGCCAAAAGCCTCTTTGGCGGACTGCCGCGCGAAGTGATCGAGGTTTTACGCGAAAACCCATTGGGCTCCTGGGGATTTCCTTCCGGACACACCAGCAATGCGGGAGCCCTTTGGGGCTCTCTGTATCTGTTTTTTAAAAAAATTTGGGTTGGCATACTCGCCTTAGTCATGATTATTTTTATTCCTCTCTCCAGGATGTACCTCGGACTCCATTTTCTTGGCGATCTTCTCGGCGGCTACCTGATTGGTCTGTTCATCATCCTTCTTTTCTACAAATACGGGTATCAGAATGTCTGGTGTCAGACCATCTTTCAGCAACGGCTGGGACAGATACCACTGGATGCTAAAACCACTCTTTTTCTCCTTTACCTCCTCGTCCTTCCTTTCCTGCTCTTACTCATTCCTGGTGTCCAACAGGTTGGAATAGCTGCCTTTATCGGCGCCAATATAGGCTATGCGCTGCTCTGGATCCGAGGCATTCCGAAGGACACGGGAACGATCGGGCAAAGGCTGGCCAGGATAGTCGTCGCCCTAGTCGTTTATCTCGGGAGCGATTTCTTGTTCAAGAAGGGGATAGGTCTCTTCGTTTCAGACGAGGCAACCCTCTTTGAATTCTTGCGGATTGCCTTGACGACTTTTCTCCTTATCTGGGGTTCTACCGAAGTCAGCATCAAACTCGGCCTCTTCCAGCGGGAGATCCCTTCGAGAAAATCATAAAAGGGGTCGCGTCTCAACATTTGACAATCACTTAAAATTACATACATCTAGTTCCTACAATTACAAGTCAAATCCGATCCACATACCAAATGTCAAATGTTGAGACGCGACCCCAAATTTTTGCAACGCTTTCGGCAAAAGACTCGTATTA
>CAYGBF010000203.1:0-5314 GCA_964348035.1 uncultured Eubacteriales bacterium
AATTAAGGAACGACTGAGCCTTTTAGAGGAGGAAATCGAAAAAATTAAGGAAGAAGGCGAAGCCAGCGGTCTTGAAGAAAGAGATCGAATCATCGGCCAAGCCCAGAAGGATGCGGAACGAATCAAAAGATATACTCAGGAGGAGATCGGAATGCTGACTCGGGTGGGGATGGCAGATCTCCGGGAATACGCCGCGGAACTGGCTACAGCTTTAGCTAGGGAAAAAATCAAACAGGAGATAACGCCCGAGATAGATTCCCGACTCATTGATGAATCCATAGAAAAAATCGAAGGATTGTATGAAAACACAGATACTAACCAAGAGGTACGCCCAGGGACTCGTTAGCTCTATTAAGGATGAAAAGGAGTTTGAGGTCCTTTCTCCTCAGCTGATCGGGTTTTACGACCTCCTCTCCGCCCATGAAGAGCTCCGTGTAGCTTTAACCAGTCCTTTTCTGCCGCCCTCGAAAAAAATACAGATAGCTGAGGAAATCTTGGATGAGGGCGGTTTGAAGGGAAAGATACGGCGGTTTATCCTTCTCCTTGTCGAGAATAACCGCCTCGAGTTGCTTCCAGAAATTGTCGATCTTTTCCCCCTGGTGTGGGACGAAAGACAAGGGATAGCCACGATCGAAGTGGCCTCTGCGTCTAGGTTATCCGAGGATCAGAAGACAAAGCTTAAAAAGAAGCTCGAGATCTTGGAAAGGGGACCGGTGTCATTGACGTATACCATCGATCCTGAGTTGATCGGTGGTTTATCCCTAAAAAAGGGGAACATCGTCTACGATGTCTCTATTAAGGGAAGTTTAGAGATTCTCAAGGAACGAATATCTGAAGGATAGAGTCATGGAAATCAAGGCCGACGAAATAACCAAAATCATCCAACGCCAAATCGAAGGCTACGAAGCAGAAGTCGACATCAAAGAAATCGGGACTGTGACTTCTGTCGGAGACGGTATTGCTCAGATCTACGGTTTGGACAGGGTCATGTACAATGAACTCCTGGAATTCCCGGAGGGGGTCTTCGGTCTCGCTCTGAATCTTGAAGAGGACAGTGTCGGCGCCGTCCTGCTCGGAGAAACCCATCTTGTCAAAGAGGGCGATTTGGTCAAACGCACCCACAGAATCATCCAGGTTCCCTCTGGCCCCTCGCTCGTAGGGAGGGTTGTCGATCCCCTCGGCCTGCCGTTGGATGAGAAAGGCCCGATCAAGACCGACATCCATATGATCGTAGAGCGGTTGGCTCCCGGTGTCGTCGACCGATTACCCGTGAGAGAACCCTTACAAACAGGAATCAAGGCCATCGACAGCATGATCCCTATCGGCCGAGGGCAGAGGGAGCTGATCATCGGCGACCGGCAGACGGGCAAGACAGCCATCGCTGTAGATACCATCATCAACCAGAAAGGGAAGGATGTGGTCTGCATCTACGTGGCCATCGGTCAGAAAAATTCCACTATCGCCTATGTCGTCAAGGTTCTCGAGGATTACGGAGCCATGGACTACTCTGTCGTCGTTGCCGCTTCCGCCAGTGATCCCTCATCTCTTCAGTATATTGCCCCTTATGCGGGCTGTGCTATGGGGGAATACTTCAGGGACAACGGTCAACATGCCCTCCTCATCTATGATGACCTCTCCAAGCACGCGGCGGCTTACCGGGAAATCTCGCTCCTTTTACGCCGACCGCCTGGGCGAGAGGCCTTTCCAGGAGATGTTTTTTACCTCCACTCCAGACTTTTGGAGCGGGCCGCCAAATACAACGATGAACATGGAGGAGGGTCTCTGACGGCTCTCCCGATCATCGAAACTCAAGCCGGTGACGTCTCTGGGTATATTCCGACCAACGTCATATCCATCACCGATGGCCAGATTTACCTTGAACCGGAGCTGTTCAATGCCGGAATCAGGCCCGCCATCAACGTCGGAATCTCGGTGTCTCGAGTGGGCGGGAATGCTCAGATCAAGGCCATGAAGCAGGTCGCGGGGCAGCTGCGGCTCGATCTGGCTCAATTCCGGGAACTCTTGACTTTTGCTCAATTCGGAACAGAGCTGGACAGGGCCAGTCAAGCCCAGCTGGACAAGGGAGAAAGGCTGACCGAAATCCTCAAGCAGGATCAGTACGTTCCAATTCCTGTAGAGAAGCAAGTCCTTATCATCTACGCCGGGAATAGGGGATATTTAGACGGATTTAATGTGTCCGAGATTAAAGATTATGAACAGCACCTCTACGAATATTTTGATAAAGAGCATCCAGATTTATTGAAGAAGATTGTCGAGACCAAAGAAATCGATGAAGAACTGGACACGGCCATCAGCCAGGCCCTGAAGGAGTTTAACCAGAAACTCAAGGAGGAAAAAGACTGAGATGCCAGCTCTTATCGATCTGAGAAGACGGATAAAAAGCGTCAGGAATACACAACAGATCACTCAGGCGATGAAGACCGTCTCCACGGCAAAGCTAAAGAAGGCGCAGCGGCCTCTGATGGAAGCCCGCCCCTACTGGCATTCCTATCCTGATTTTCTCTCGGAAACGACCCGCAGGGCCGACCGACGAGTCCACCCTTTGCTGATGGAACGAGAAGAAAAGACCGTCGTGGTCATCGTCCTGACTTCTGACAAAGGATTGTGCGGAGCCTTCAATTCCAACCTTTTGGAGAAAACCAGCGCTTTTTTGGAGGAAAAGGCAAAGACAGCCGATGTTCGTTCGATACTGATAGGAAAAAAAGCTGAGATGTTTTTCAAGAATCTTCCTTATCCGACAGATAGAGTGTATTCAGGAAATGTCGAGAAGCTGACCCGCGAAGACTTGAGAGAATTGACAGGGCATCTCATCCAGCTTTACGCCTTCAGCCAGGCGGATGCCGTGTACATAGTCTACAACGAATTCAAATCCATCCTCGCCCCCCGCATCACCGTGACCAAACTGCTTCCCATCGAAGGAGCAGAAGCAGAGAAGCTTCAGGACGGATTGGCGATGGATTGGGAACCCGATTTGGGGCCCCTGTTCAACACACTCCTCCCTCTGTATGTGGAGACTCAGGTATTCCATGCCTTTTTTGAATCTTCGGCAGCCGAGCAGGCGGCCCGGATGATGGCTATGGATAACGCGACCCAAAACGCCGAGGATTTGATAGAGGAGCTCACCTTGGTTTTGAATAAAGTCAGGCAGGCTTCGATCACCAAAGAGCTCTTGGAAATCATGACCGCGGTCGAAGCTTTGGCGAAAAAATAATCTGGAGAAGACGATATGGCAAAAACAGGTGTCGGAAAAAAACAGAAGGCCAAACCGAAAACGAAAAGCAAGAAAACACAAAAGACAGGGCGAGTTGTCCAAGTCATCGGCCCTGTCGTAGACATCGAATTCAAGGACGTGGAGCTTCCCGAAATCTACAATGCCATTCGGGTGACCAGCCAAGGATTCGACTCTCCCGGCACCCAGTCTGTCGTGGACACCAAGAGGGATTTTGGGTTGAGGATTGATGATGAAGACGAAAAGATTCTCGATGAACGGGAGACCGTGGATATCGTGGTCGAGGTGGAACAGCATCTGGGAGAGGACCGTGTCAGATGCGTTTCGATGCATCCGACCGACGGCCTTGCTCGAGGGATGAAAGCCATCGACCTTGACGGTCCGATCCAGGTACCAGTCGGAGAAGCCACGTTGGGAAGGGTGATCAATGTCATCGGCGAGCCTGTGGATTATCTCGGCCCCGTCGAGGCCAAGGTGAAATATCCGATTCACCGACCGCCGCCGGCTCTGGAACAGCAGAGTACAGAGATGGAGATGTTCGAGACAGGGGTTAAGGTGATCGACCTCATCCAGCCCTTTTTAAAGGGGGGAAAGATCGGGCTTTTCGGTGGGGCCGGTGTCGGGAAGACCGTCATCATCATGGAGATGATCCACAACGTCGCCCTAGAACACGGTGGCTATTCCGTTTTTGCGGGCGTCGGTGAGAGAACGCGGGAAGGGAATGACCTCTGGCTGGAGATGAAGGAGTCTGGAGTCATCGACAAAACGGCTCTTGTCTACGGTCAGATGACCGAACCCCCGGGAGCCCGTCTTCGGGTCGGGTTAGCTGCCCTTTCTGTGGCCGAATACTTCCGGGATGATATGGGGCAGGATATCCTTTTGTTTATCGATAATATCTTCCGCTTCGTCCAGGCCGGCTCCGAAGTCTCGGCTCTGCTGGGGCGGATGCCCTCGGCCGTGGGATACCAGCCCAACCTGGCTACAGAACTTGGGGAACTGGAAGAAAGAATCACCTCGACCAAACGAGGATCGATCACCTCAGTCCAGGCCATCTACGTCCCTGCCGATGATTTCACCGACCCCGCTCCCGCGACGACGTTTTCCCATCTCGATGCGACGACCAACTTGAGCCGAGCTCTGACAGAAATGGGGATTTATCCGGCTGTGGACCCGCTCTCATCCTACTCTCGCATCCTTGATCCGAGGGTCGTTGGCGAAGAGCACTACCAAATCGCCAGGGATGTCAAAGAGATTCTCCAGCGGTACCAAGACCTCCAAGACATCATCACCATCCTCGGCATGGAAGAACTCTCCGAGGAGGATAAGTTGATCGTCTCCAGAGCGCGAAAAATTCAGCGTTTCCTCTCTCAGCCTTTCCATGTCGCCGAAGAATTCACCGGGAGAGCCGGGAAGTATGTCAAGGTGGAGGAAACAGTCAGGGGATTCAAGGAGATCGTAGAAGGACAGCATGACGACAAGCCCGAGCAGGCCTTTTACATGGTCGGCGGTATAGAGGAAGTCGTGGAGAGAGCCGAGGCTTTGCAGTCAACATGAGCAAGGAACTACCTGTATCCCTTCAACTGAGGGTCATCACACCCCAGAAATTGTTGGTGGATCAAGACGTCCAGGCCGTTTTCCTCCCCAGCCTAGAAGGAATGATCGGGATTCTTCCCGGGCATCGTCCTCTCCTCACCGCCCTCGGAAAAGGGGAGCTGACCTTCCGCATGGAACAAAAAGAAGAAAATTATCCCATCCGAGGAGGGTTTGCCGAGATCCATCCAGAAAAGGTGCTCGTTTTCACCGAGTTGGGCGATGATGCAGATGAGTGAGCTGAAGGGTGATGACGAGACTCTGGACACCTTTTATCATGCACGCATCCTGATCCTCCAGAAGAAAAAGGGGTATCGATTTTCGGTGGATTCCCCGCTTTTAGCAGATTTTATCCAGACCCAGGAGACCGACGAGCTCCTGGAACTGGGGACAGGTTCGGGCATCATTTCCCTGCTGTTGAGCATCAAACCCTTCAAGCACATCACCGGAGTGGAGATTCAGGAATCTCTGGCT
>CAYGBF010000204.1:0-2453 GCA_964348035.1 uncultured Eubacteriales bacterium
CATCGTAGCACACCAGCCTTTGTTTCTCAGCGTTCCACGGAGCATGGTTTCGGTGTTATGGATGCCGTAGAGATCGATGTAGGGAAGAGAATTCCTGTTCGGATATCCCTCGAATTCCCCGAGTCCCTCGATCGAAATCAATTCGGGGTGAGCAAACAGATTCTCCGGTTGAACGAAGACCTCTTTTCCATCTTTGAGGAACTGGGCCGAATTTTTCCCGGCCAGCAGCACCCCGATCGGACTCCAAGAAAATTTATACCCGAACGGGTTGGTGTTTGCCTCAGGAGCTGGGAGCCCCCCACAGTAGGAAGTGAATCCCTGGATTTCTCCGCCCTTCTCTTCCACCTCATGGATGATTCTCATCGCCTCCATGTGATCGATTCCCGGGTCCAGCCCCAACTCGTTCAGGATGAGGATGCCAGCTCTTTTGGCTTCATCATCCAGACTTTTCATCTCGTCGCTGACGTAAGAAGTGGTCACCATGTGCTTCTTATAATCGATGCAGTAGCGGGCCACTTTGGGATGAAAAGAATAGGGCACCATGCTGATCACGAGATCGGCATTTTTGATTTCCTGCTTCAGACCCTCCTCGTTTTTGAGGTTGAGTTCCTTGGCCTCTCCCTTCGGATGGCCGTTGATGAGTCGGACGGCTTTGCTGACGGTTCGGCTGGCCACCTCAACCTCAAAATCGGGCTGATCCAAGAGATACCTGACCAAAGGCCTCGCCACCAGGCCGGCACCAAGAATAACGATTTTTTTCATTGCACGACTCCTTAGGTTATTCGAGATATTTTTTCATGTATTCAAAATCAGACGTAAACTCCCCTTGGTAAAGGATCACAGCTCTTTTGACAGAATTTGGAAGACCACAGTCGGAAAAATGCCCAGAAAAATCGGCTTGGGCGATGGCCGGGACCAGAGGTTTAAGGGCTTGACTGAAGGCAACCGAGGATTCAAGGGGGATCTCCGCCGGAAGGTTATCCACGGCCATGACCACGACTCCCCTGCCCTCCACACCTTCGGCAGCGCTGTCCTCCAGAGGATCATACACATACACCGGCTGCCCCGGATCCGTGGCCCGGACAGTGCATTCGACAGAACCTTCCACATCGCAGGATATGTCACCGATGACCTTGAGCCGCGGCGAAGATTCTTTTTCCCAGATATGTTTCAAATATTCTTTGGTCACGAACCTGGGATAATCGGGAGTCCAGTAGATGCAGTTGACAAGAACGGTGAGAAAAGGAAGGTATGTCTCGAAAACTGGTTTGTACTTCTGAGGATGGTCATAATAATCCTGAAGTTCAAACTTCTGGTCGGCTGAAACCGGGGCTACCATGTGCTCTTCTTTGAAAACAACCTTGTAAACTTTATTGGAAGGCAAATTCTGGCTCCGGTATAAATCTGCGACTTTCTCGGGTGTGATTTCTTCAAAGGGCAGCAGATCGAATATATCTTGGGCTCCCTGAGACACGTGTCCGTAGCCAGCAAATCCACAAATCAAGGGTACCAGATCCGGATCGAGGCCTTCGTTTTGGATACGCCACCCTATCTTCTGGATGGCTTCCTTAGCCTCTACGAGACTCGTGTATTTGTATGCCTGCTCGATCGAGGAAAAGGGAGTTTTCTTCCCCGCCCGAAGCCACCTCTGTCCCAACGCCCACAGCGTATCAATCATCCCGGCCTGGCCGGCCTCCTTCCCGAAGAACAGGAGTCTCTGGCCCTGATCGTCGACGATCTTCTCGTAGTCGATCAAGGTGCATCGGCGCTCGATCATTTTTTTAAGCATCGGCATGTTAAAAGGCTGCCCTTTTGTCGTGTGGGAGAAGAAGATGTAGACCTTATCTTCGGCGAAGAACGGAAGCGGAATCTCTTTCACGGCCAAGACGATGGAGCAGGGAGAGAGGTCCTCTTCGAGTCGGGCTCCTTCTCGGACAAATTCAGAGTCGGGGAAGGCCCGGATGGTGGAGGGCTGGATCCAGATTTCGAGGCCACGGCTCTCGATGAGTTCTCTGACATGCGTGGGTATCAACGGAACCCTCCGTTCCCAGGGATTCTTGTCTTCTCTGCGGATACCGATCAGGGATTTCATGCTGAGTATCTCATCTTCTTGTTTTTTGGGAGAAGGATTATGGCATAAATCGAAAACGGCGTCAATTCAATGTCCTCGTTCATGCTAATTTGTCTGAACGAGTACATCAAGAGCAAAAATTGAGTCTTTAGAATGCGACAGTTCCGAAGTGGAATAACATCCCCCTCCAAGGTTGACTTGGTGGATTGATATTATTCATAATAGGCACTGATGATCCGGTTCTTCAACACTCTGAGCGATAAACTCGAGCCCTTCCGGCCGATCGAGCCGGGTGTGGTGAAACTGTACACCTGCGGTCCCACCGTCTACGATTTCGCCCATGTCGGAAACTTCCGGGCCTACGTTTTCGAGGATCTCTTGA
>CAYGBF010000205.1:0-4098 GCA_964348035.1 uncultured Eubacteriales bacterium
TCCCGCCTCCGCGGGAACAAGCTCCGCGGGATTTCCTCGCTGGGGAAAGTCCGCGTGTTTTCGATGCACCCTACCTGATCCATAATAGTAACGGTTATCACGGAAATAAGGATGCTTACCTCGTCCTCGAACAAATTGAAATAATCTTCTAGTTTAGGTATAAATTAGATTAAAGAATCGAAGCTAAAGGAGATATTCGTATGACGCTTATCAACGAAATCATTCAGTTTATCCTCGGTTATGTCTATTTGAAATTTCTGTTGATCTTTTTCATAACGCTGATCATTGCTTTCTTGGTCAAGCTAATCGTTAAAAAGATTTTGAGGCCTCTGGCTCTTAAGACCAAGACAAAAATCGATGACTTGATCATCAGGAGCATCTCTTCGATCATTTTTTATATCGTCCTTGCCGTCGGTATCAAGGTAGGCTTAGATAGTTTCGAATTTGAAACACAGATTTACAATACTTTAGTGGAGTCTCTGCTCATCCTGCTCATCGCCATCCTGATCATCAGGATTATCCGCAATTTTGCTGTGCATTGGATGGAGGATTGGGCGGCCCGAACAAAATCCACAGCCGATGACAGGATGATCCCGTTGATCGAGAAAATATTGAAGGCCATCGTTATCATCCTGGCTGTCATATTCATCTGCAGCGCCTGGAATGTTAACATCAGTCCGCTCTTGGCGACGGCGGGGATTGCCGGCCTGGCAGTCGGCCTGGCTGTGAAGGATTCCTTGGCCAACATAATCGGTGGAGTCCAGCTCGTCTTAGATAAAACGTTTAAAGTCGGAGACAAGGTTCAGCTGGATTCAGGCGAGATGGGGGTGATCCTGGATATCGGGCTCAGGACAACAAAACTGAAAACCTATGATAATGAGGTGATTTACATTCCCAACGGTATTCTGGCCAACACGAAACTCAAGAATTTCACTGTCCCTGATCTTTCCATTCGTGTAAACGTCGATTTCGGCGTGGAATACGGCTCGGATCCGGAAAAAGTCCGGCAAGTTGTCCTCGAAGCCATCAAAGAAATAGACACAGTTCTTGAAGATCCAGAGCCGCTGGTTCTGTTTTTAAAAATGTCTGATTTTTCCCTGGATTTTGTGGCCAGAGCCTGGGTGGCTGAGTACACCCAGGCCTATTCGACCTTTATCATGATGACAGGGGCCATTTACGACTCTCTTAAAAAAGCGAAAATCGGAATCCCGTTTCCCACCCGAACTCTCTACACCAAGTCGATGGATTGACGAGAAAAAGATCGATTATTTCAGGGCGATGGCCGAGATTTCGATCTTCGCCTCCCTGGCCAGCTTGGCCACTTGAACGGTAGCTCGAGTCGGGGGGTCATTAGGAAACATCTTCCGGAAAACCGTGTTGAATTCACCGAATTCTTCGAAGTCTTGGATGTAGACGGCCGTTTTCACAACATCGGAGAGGTCCATGTCGGCTTTTTTCAGCAGGATTTCGATGTTTTTGATGATCCGTTCTGCCTGCTGGGCCATAGTCCCCCCTTCGAATGTTCGAGTCGCGGGATCGACCGCTAGCTGCCCGGAGATGAAAAGGGTATCACGAATCAAGATGGCGGGACTAAACGGGAGATCCATCGGTTTTTCTGCCAAGTGAAAGATCGTCTTGGTTGGATGTTTCTTCTGCGTTAGGGAATGGGCCGTTAAGATGACCATAAATGCCAGGGGGACGATGAGCAAGAGGGTTAAAATCCTTTTTTTCATAAGGCCTCCTTTTAGAGCGGAACTTGGATAGGATTAGTCTAACAAATTTCAAAATATTGACAACGGGTTTTTTTTATTCTTAAATGAGAGCAGTCCACTCAAGAGGTTGTGACGATGATCGATCGGCTCAAGGAAAAAATCTGTGAAGTCAAGGATTTTCCCAAGCCCGGTATAGGCTTTAAGGACATCACGCCCCTTATAGAAGATCCTGGTTGTTTTAATTATGTGATCGATCGAATCGCTTCCTGGGGAAAAACAAAAAAACCAGATGTCATCGCCGGCATCGAGTCGAGAGGATTCCTGTTTGCTGCGCCCGTTGCCCATCAGCTCAAGCTGGGGGTGGCTGTTATCCGCAAGCAGGGTAAACTGCCTCGGGAAACCATCACCGTCAAGGCCCCGAATGAGTATGCCCTGGAGTATTTTGAGATGCATACCGACAGCATCCATCCTTCCCAGAAGGTTCTGATCGTCGATGACCTGATCGCCACTGGATCCTCCTCGATAAGTGCTATCGACCTGGTCAAGAAATTAGGGGGCGAGGTCGTAGGGTTTGCTTCGGTCGTCGAGTTGGCTTTTTTGGAAGGCCTGGAAGCCATCCGGAAGGCCCATCCAGACGTGGACATTCTCTCCTTGATTCAGTTTGAATCAGGGGAGTAACGGATACGATGAAGACGTTCCTTAACCGTTTGTTCAAGCTCGAAGACCACAAGACATCGTTCCGTGTCGAGATGGTGGGCGGCATCACCACCTTCATGACCATGTCCTACGTCATCTTCGTCCATCCGGCCATCCTGGCTGAGGCGGGGATGGACAGAGGTGCAGTCATGTTCGCCACCTGCATTTCGGCCGCTCTGGCCACCTTCCTGATGGGGCTCTATGCCAATTATCCGATCGCCCTCGCACCGGCCATGGCTCACAATGTGTATTTTGCTGTGATCGTGTGCGGGACGATGGGGTATACCTGGCCAGTGGCTCTGGGAGCTGTGTTTATCTCCGGGATGATATTCATCATCCTTTCCGTACTCGGCGTTTGGGAGAGCCTGGTGGCTTCTGTTCCCGATTCGTTGAAGCATGCCATCGCTGTCGGTATCGGGCTGTTCATCGCCCTCCTGGGTCTGGAATACGGGGGCCTGGTCGTCGATGCGCCGGGTGTGTACCTCGGGCTCGGCGATCTCACGAGTAAACCGGTCGTCCTCGTCCTGTTCGGCGTGGTCTTGATCTCGGCCTTGATGGCCCTGAAAGTTCACGGAGCCATCCTGATCGGCATCCTGGCCACCGCTGTCTTGGGAGTCCCCTTAGGTGTCGTCAAGTACCACGGCATCTTAGCCCCACCGCCGAGTGTCACCCCAACTCTTTTTAAACTGGACATAATGGGTGCCTTGAATACGGGGTTGGTCACGGTGGTTTTTGTCTTTTTCTTCCTGGATCTGTTCGATACGATGGGGACTTTGATCGGAGTCAGTGCTCCGGCCGGTTTTTTAAAGAAGGGGAGGCTTCCCCGGGCGAATAAGGCCATGCTCTCCGACGCCATCGGCACGGTCGGGGGATCCCTGTTGGGAACCTCGACAGTGACCAGCTACATCGAAAGTGCCACCGGGATTTCCCAAGGAGCCAGGACCGGCCTGGCCAATATCTTCACTTCACTTCTTTTTTTGGTGGCCCTGTTTTTTAGCCCTCTGGCCGCGATGATCGGAGGCGAGTACGTTCATAACGGATTACTCCTCAAACCTGTTGTGGCCCCGCCGCTTATCATCGTCGGCTACCTGATGATGAAGTGTGTGACGCTGATCAATTGGGAGGATTTAGCCGAGGCCATCCCGGCCTTCCTGACGATCGCCATCATCCCCCTGACCTTAAGTATCACAGAGGGAATTGCCTTCGGTTTTATTTCTTACTCGATCTTGAAGTTGGTGACCGGAAAAGGGAAACAGGTCCACTGGCTGATCTACCTTTTTTCTGTTCTTTTTATCGTCCGCTATCTGGTTCAATAGCAATTGTGTTCTGGTGCTGACAAACCTTCAGTCTGAACCACAGATGATACAGCCTCAGAACAAATCGTGAGGATTGAGAAAATGAAATTAAAAAAGTATACCTCCATCATATTCCTTGTTTTACTACTGATTTTAACGCCGTCTTGTCAAAAAGCGCCTGAAGAGCCTCGACTGACTTTCGGAAAATCGGAGTCCCGATGGGTAAAAAAGACCCTGTCTCGAATGACTCTGGAGGAGAAGGTCGGACAGTTGATCGCTATTTCTTACTCAGGGCGTTTTTACAACAGGGACAGCGAGGAAATGGCGAGGCTGGAGCATCTGATCGTGAACAGGAAAGTCGGGGGGATGATTCTGTACGGAGGCAGTGTCTACGA
>CAYGBF010000206.1:0-14237 GCA_964348035.1 uncultured Eubacteriales bacterium
GTCCAGGTGTACACAGAGGCCCACGGTATGGCTCCCGAGGAAATAGAACGGCTGATTTCCTATCCGGTCGAGTCCTCGATGTTCGGTCTGCCGCGAGTCAGGACGATCCGCTCTTTTTCCACTTTCGCACTTTCTATCGTGAATGTCTACTTCGAGGATGGGACCGATATCTACTGGGCGAGACAGCTCGTCTCCGAACGTCTTCATGAGGCGAGAGGCAGTCTTCCTGAGGAGGCCCACAATCCTGTCTTAGGCCCGATCGCTACCGGACTTGGGTTGGTTTATCTTTATTATCTTGAGGGAGAAGGACAGACAACCTTAGAGCTCAGGACCATCCAAGATTGGCTGGTGAAATACGAGTTGAAATCAGTGACCGAGGTTTCTCAAGTCCTGAGTATCGGCGGCGATGTGAAGCAGTTCCAGGTCCTGGTGAATCCCAATTCTCTGTTGAAATACGACCTTTCGATTTCAGATCTTATGAAGAGAGTAAGAGAAAACAACCAAAACGTCGGAGCCAGCTTCATCACCAAAGGTAAAGAGGAGTACATCGTCCGCAGCGTCGGCCTGGCCCAGACGGTCGAAGACTTGAAGAATATCGTCGTCTCCAATGTCCAAGGATCTCCTGTCTACCTCAGGGATATAGCCTCGGTCCAGATCCTTCCCGCTATAAAAAGAGGGGCCGCTCTCGTCAACGGAGAAGGAGAGAAAGTCGTGGGCTTGGTTTTGAAGCTGTTTGGCTCGAACACGGCAAGAGTGATCCAGGATTTAGAAGTCAGAATAGCTGAGATCAATCAATCCCTCCCTCCCGGAGTGGAAATTGTCCCCTTTTATAACCAGGCTTCTCTGGTTAAAAAGTGTTTCTCGACGGTTTCCACCAGCCTCATCATCGGCATTGCCCTGGTCATCGTGGTCCTTTTCCTGTTCATGGGAAACTTCCCGTCGGCGATGATTGCTGTGGTTTCACTTCCTTTTTCTATCCTTTTTTCCTTCATCATGATGCAGAGGATGAACCTGGCTGCGGACTTGATGTCCTTTGGAGGACTGGCCATCGGCATCGGACTGATCGCGGATGCCGCGATCATCATCGTCGAGAATGTTCACCGACATATTCAGTTTTCGCCAGAGGAAAAAGCCCTGGCGATCTGTCGAGCCGGCGGGGAAGTCGACCGGCCGCTTTTTTTCGCCATCGTCATCATCATCCTGGTCTTCCTTCCCGTGTTCACCCTCACCGGAGTTGAAGGAATCATGTTCCGGCCGATGGGCTTTACCATCTCCTTCGCTCTGGCCGGATCCCTGATTTTTGCCATATTCTGCGTGCCGGCACTCTCTTTTTTCTTCTTGAGGAAGAAACGTCGAAGACAAGAACCATTCCTGATCAGGAACATAAAAAAGGCCTACCTGCCTTTCTTTTCTCTCTGTCAGAAGAACCGGAAGATCGTGTTCTCCGTTATGATCTTGGTTTTTGTCGTGGGCCTAGTCCTCATCCCGTTTCTCGGGAGGGAGTATATCCCTTCCTTAGAGGAGGGCACCCTTCATCTCCGGACCACCTATGATCCGAATATCAGCCTCCAAGAAACCATCGCCCAGACCACTGCTATCGAAAAAGCCCTGAGGAGTATACCCGAAGTAACAGGAGTCTTAAGCCGGATCGGACGGGGTGAGGTGGGAAGCCATGCTCATTTCGTGAACGATGCCGAAATCCTGGTCAGGCTCAGACCGATCAACAAATGGAAAAGTTTTCGGAGTAAAGATCAGCTCATCCATGAAATCGAACACCGTCTGGAAGATTTTCCAGGTGTAAACCTGAATATAACCCAGCCCATCGCCCATAACCTGGATGAACTTATCACAGGAGTCAAAGCCCAGTTGGCTGTCAAAATCTACGGAGAAGATTTTGAGGTTCTCAAGCAAAAATCCTCTCATATCAAAGACGTGATTGCCTCTCTCGAGGGGGCCAGTGATGTCCAGGTCGAACAATTCACAGGCCAGAATCACATCCAGGTGGTTCTCGAAAGGGGCCGGATCGCGCGCTACGGAGTGAATATCCAGGATATCCAAGAGACCATCGAAGCCGCCGTCGGAGGTATTACCCTTGGACAGATCTACGAAGAGCAGAAACGGTTTGATATCTTCCTCAGGTTTGAGCCGGAATTCCGGAGAGATATCGAACAGATCGGCAACCTGCTCATCCCTCTTCCTTCTGGAGGTCAGATTCCCTTGGTCCAGCTGGCCACGATAGAAGAAGTCGTTGGCCCCCGGGTGATCAGCCGGGAGGGGAATAAGAGATTTATCACGATACAGTGCAACATCCGTGGAAGGGATATCGGACGTTTTGTCCAGGAAGCACAGAGCAAGATCGAAGCCAGCGTCCAGATTCCACCGGAATACTTAGTCAAGTGGGGCGGTCAGTTTGAACTCCAGCAAAGGGCCAACAGACGGCTGGCCTTCATCATGCCCATCACTCTGGCCCTGGTAGCCATCCTCCTGTTCACCATTTTTTATTCCTTCCGCGAAGTCCTGATTATCCTGATCAACATCCCGTTAGCCTTGACAGGAGGAATCATCGCCTTGAAAATTTCAGGCCTGTATCTCAGCGTACCCGCCTCAATCGGGTTCATCGCGATCTTCGGGATTGCCTTGGAAGATGGTCTGGTGCTCTTGTCCGCTTTCCACCGGAGGCTGAAAGACGGAAAGTCGATGGAAGAAGCGGTTCTGGATGGGGTGAATATCAAGCTCAGGCCGGTCTTGATGACCACCTTCACCACCATCTTCGGCGTCATGCCTCTCCTCCTGGCCACGGGACCTGGGGCGGAAATCCAAAGGCCTCTAGCCACTGTCGTCGTCGGTGGACTCCTGACCTCGACCCTAGTCACCCTCATCGTTTTGCCTCTTCTCTTCCAAACCCTGAAAAAAAAGGAATTTCTCGAGAGTCCCGCCGTCTGTCCTGCTCCAGAAAAATAGGCCGCCTGTTCTCCGAATCAATTCTTCAACCTCAACACGATGACTCATGAACTTTATATGATGCATTTGAAATTTGATTATTCCTCTGCTATAAAGTGGGGAATGGTCTGAAGGAATTCCGGATAATGGTTGTCTTCGACTTTCTGGATTGGTTCTGGCTTGTCATCTTCATCATCTTGATGATTGTCTGCGGCGTCCTGTTCTTCAGGCTGGGGAAGAGGTCGATGGCCGATTTTTTCCTGGCTGGCCGCGGCCTGCCGTGGTGGTTACCGGCCACCTCTGTTTACGCTACCCACTCCGCAACGGATACACCCATCTGGGTCAGCGGCGTTATCTACAAGTACGGTCTCCGGGGCATCTGGTACACGTTTTTTTCCGCCTGGTGTGCCATCTCTGCCTTTGCCTCGACCCGGATCTTTCGCCGTTCTCTGGCCTACACTCAGGCCGAATGGCAGACCCTTCGCTTCTCTGGGATGGGGGCCGAACTCCTCCGGGGTTGGATAGCGGGTTGGCAAGTGTTCATGAACATGTTCGTCCTGGGCTGGGTGGGGATCGCCATGGGGAAATTGTGCCGGTTCCTGTTCGGCTGGCCCGAATGGTTGGGACTCATACTTTTTTCCTCTCTCTGTGCCGTATATGTTTTGACAGCCGGCTATTGGGGAGTGATCATGGCCGACTTCCAGCAGGGAGTGATCGCCTTTTCGGTCATCGTCCTGGTTTCCATCTGGGGGATCGCGGCCGCCGGAGGACCTCAACAGATCATGACCAAGCTCGATAGCCTGGGGCAGAGTTGGCGTCTGAATCCCTTTGCCTTTTCCGGATGGACCACCGGTGATTTTCCTCTGGTCTGGTTTCTGACCATGCTGGTCATCGCCGTCATCGGCGGGTTCGGCATGGGTACGGCTATCGATTGGTACCCGGAAGCACAGCGGATCCAGTCAGCTCGGACTGTCCGGGATGCCAGCTACAGCATCTGGGCTGGGACGGCCCTGATCGTCGTCCGTAACTCTCTTTGGGCCGTGGCCATCCTGGCTTTTTTTACCCTGTATCCTCAGATCCAATCCACGGCTGACTACGAGATGGCCTGGTACCGCCTGGGGTTTGAATTCTTACCAGTGGGATTGGTCGGCTTTTTCTTTGCTGCCATCGTGGCTATCCATCTTTCGACGATCTCAACCCACCTGAACCTCGGCGCTTCGTATGCTACCCGAGACCTCTACCAGCATTATTTCAATCCGAAAGCGACCGAGAAAGAGCTTGTTTGGGTAGGAAGGATATCCACTCTCATCCTTCTTTTAGGATCTTTCCTGTATGGTCTGATGATGCAGGAGATCACCCAATGGCTCATTTTTGCCCTGTGGATCATGGCCGCTGGGATCTGGCTTCCCTCCATCCTTCAGGTTGTGTGGTGGCGGTTTAACGCCTGGGGATACCTGTCTTCCTGGATCGCCAACCTCGGGTTCAGCTGGCTTATCGTCTGGGTCCTGCCGGAGTTCCGGATCATCCCCGTCCTCCCTGATTACCTGCAGTTCTGGATCATGATGGTCCTTGGTGCCTTGATCTACCTCCCGATCACATTCATGACACCGCCGGAAGATATGGATCGTTTGGTCAAGTATTATGTCATGTCCCGGCCGCTCGGCTGGTGGAAGCCCGTGCGAGAAGAAGCTGAAAGACGAGGCCTGATGCGGATGGAAAATCAGCCGAGCGGAAAGGGGGACTAGGATGGGTTGGATAAAGAGAGACTGGACGGCCCGCGAAGCCGACCGATGGACAAAGGAAGACTATGTAACGTTCATCATATCCCCGCTCATCTATTTTTTGTTAGCCGTCGGCGTAGCGATGAGCTTGCTGTTGCTCTGGTATGGATGGGTTCTTCTCGGCATCAGCGTAATCCTGCTCGTCATCATGATCAAGATTATCGACCCCAAGCTTAAAGCCATCTCCAAGGATTACGAGATTAAACAGAAAAAATACTTGCAGGATTTAGAAAAAATCGCCAGGTGGGAGGAATAGATGAGTCAAGGCTTATCCGTCGTTATCGGGATGTCGATCGCCTACTTTTTTTCCTTCCTGGGTCTTCTGCTGGCGTATTTTTCCTACCGAAAAAAACACAAGAAAAAGGATTGAGCATGTTCGGCATACTTTTTCCTCTCGCCATTCTCATCATTTCCTTCGTTTTGACCTATCTTCTCTACAGCCATTTTTCACGCAAACTATAATCCAGTATGAACCTTGAAAATTCATACCTCCGTGACCGGTGGGGAAACCGATTAAAAACCAGCCGGGCGGCTGTTTTGGCGGCCATGATCCTGGTCTTGCTCATTTCAGGAGGAGTACTCTGGCTGGGAGAAACCTTCGATATCGTTGCGCTGGCCCTGTTGAGCATGATCATCGCTCTTTTGATGATCTGGGGACTCCTCTGGCTGAGGCGGAGCAGCTGGAGAGAATTCGGTCTCCGGCGTCCGGAAAGCTGGGCGCGGACATTCTTCCTGGCCATCGGTGGAGTCGTAACCATCCACGTCCTCGTCGGACGAATTCTTTCTCGGTTGGTTGTCGATCTCACGAAGCAACCGGTCGACATCAGCCGTTTCGATGCCCTCCGAGGGAATATAACGGCCTTGATATCGGGATTGATTATCGTTTGGACTCTGGCCGCCTTCGGGGAGGAGATGATTTTCCGAGGCTTTGTGATGAACCGCATCGCCGACCTGTTCAAAAACAGGAAGAACGGATTGATAGCTGCCCTTTTTATCAGCTCGATCTTGTTCGGGATGGGCCACTTTTACCAGGGATTATCGGGCGTCATCCTGACCGGAATCGTGGGGATTATCTATGTCCTGGCCTATCTTGCCGACCGCTGCAATCTCTGGGCCCCGATCCTCATCCACGGCCTGTACGATACTTCGGCATTTTTGCTCATCTACTTCAATCTAGATAAAACACTCTGATGATGAGGTTGACTCAATAGGCTTCTTCACCTGTCGCAACTTTTCCTTTAAACACCTTGTAAAGATAGATCGTGTAGCCGATGACGAGCGGCATCCCCACCACGGCGATGATCAGCATGACCTTCAATGTGAGTTCGCTGGAGGAAGAATTGGAGATGGTGAGGCTGAGCTCGGGATTGTTGCTCGCCTTTACCAGGTTGGGGAAATGGACCGATCCGGCTATGCCCCACAAGCTGAGGAAGGCTCCCGATGACATCGTGAAAGCCAACCCATCTTTTTCCTTCTTGAAGGCATATCTCATGATGACCAGGCAGCCGATGACGAGTCCGGTAAAAACCCAAGCCAGGACTTTTTTAAAGGCTCCCGGGGTATAGATGGCCGTTACAGTCAAGCCCAAGAGCAGGAGAGCCACATACCTCGGCCAGATGGTCTTGGACAACTTACGGGCTCTTTCTTGTAAAGTCCCGCTTACCTTCATCGATGCATAAGTAGAGCCT
Source organism: uncultured Eubacteriales bacterium (assembly GCA_964348035.1). GTDB lineage: Bacteria > Acidobacteriota > Aminicenantia > Aminicenantales > Aminicenantaceae > CAYFXE01. The sequence continues at coordinate 6,410 of CAYGBF010000206.1, forward strand.
TGGAGGAGAATGGCAGCCAATCCCATCAATCCGATCACCAAGGCGAAAGGATGAAGGAGGGTGAAAAAATTTCCTGTATAATCCATGTTTTCGTTGAGGGGAACTCCCTTGATCACGTTTCCGAGGGCCACTCCATAAAGAAGAGCCGGTAGAAAACTCCCGATGATGAAGGCCCACTCCCAGAGTCTCTTTCTTTTTGAGTCGTGGGTTCTGAATTCCAGGGAAACAGCCCGGAAGATGAGGAAAAAAGGACCAGCATCAGCGCCAGGTAGAAGCCGCTGAACACCGTCGCGTAGGCCTGAGGGAAGGCCGCAAAAAGAGCACCACCGCCTGTGAGGAGCCAGACCTCATTTCCATCCCAGAAAGGACCTATAGATTTAAACAGGGCCTCCTTGTCTTCTTCTTTTTTTCCTAAAAAGGGGAGGAGAGTTCCTATCCCCAAGTCAAACCCGTCCAGGATGGAATATCCTACGAGTAAAACGCCGATAAGAACAAACCATATCTGACGAAGAATGTCCCAAGTCTCCATCTTTCTCCTCCTCCTTTACTCCGCTGCCATCTCTGGCCCTTGGGGACCTTTTCTTATGATTTTCAGGATGATGCCGATCCCGACAACGGCGATGAGGGTATAGACAACCGCAAACAGAATAAGCGTAAACAAGATATTCCCAGCTGGAACAACAACGGAAGCTGCATCCGATGTTTTCAGGACCTTGTACACAGCCCATGGCTGTCGTCCCACCTCGGCTGCGATCCAGCCGAATTCGTTGGATAGGTAGGGAAGAGGGACGCTGAAGATAAGGAGCTTCAGGTACCATTTGGAGCGCCAGATTTTTTTACTCGCCAAAAGGTAAATTCCGATAAGAGAGAGCACGATGAAGACCAGGTCGAACAGGATCATGATGTGGTAGGAAGTAAACGGCAGGAAGATCGGAGGACGTTCATCTTCCGGAAATTCGTTAAGTCCTGGAACCTTCGCGTTCGGATCGAGATGGATCAAAAAACTCAAGAATTTTGGTATCTTGACGCTGAGGTAGGTCACTTGCTTCCGCCCATCGGGAATCCCGAAAAGGGCGAACGGGGCCCCTTCTTCCGATTTCCAGAGAGCTTCGAAAGCCGCCATCTTCTCGGGCTGTGTTTGAGCAACTTGAACCGAATGAATATGGCCCGAGCCCAGCTGAAGAAGGGAGGCCACGATAAAGATGAACAGAGCTGTTTTCAGGAGGATTCTGGCTTTATCCAGATGAGGATTCTTGAGCAGGAATCAAGCGGCGACAGCCCCGATGAGCAATGATCCCGTTATCCAGCCGGCCAAGGCAGTGTGGAGATAGCGGATGAGAGTTGAGGGGTTGAGGGCGGCCTGGAAGAAATTCGTCAGTACGGCTCGGCCTCCCTCCAGTTTAAATCCGGCCGGGGTCTGCATCCAGGAATTGGCGATGATGATCCATAGCCCCGAGAGATGGGCGGCAAAGAAGACGAGGAATGAGGACCACCAGTAAGCCTTTTTGGAGACTCTGTTCCGTCCGAATACGAGAATCCCGAGGAAGACAGATTCTAAGAAAAAGGAGAAGACTCCTTCAGCTGCCAGCGGAGCGCCGAATATATCGCCCACCATTCGTGAGTACTCTGACCAGTTATTCCCGAAGGCAAATTCGAGCACTATTCCTGTCGCTACACCCATGACAAAGATAACGCCCAGAATTTTGATCAGCCAGCTGGAAACCTGCTTGTAGATTTCCTCTTTTGTCTTTAGATAAAAAGATTCAAGGATCAGGATGATCAGAGTCAGTCCGAAAGTAGTCGGAGGAAACAAGAAATGAAATCCTGCCGTAAAGCCGAATTGAATCCGGGCCAGGAGAACCGCGTCCATAGCCCACCTCCTTTCGTAACAATCGATTAGATCTTAGTTAGTAGAAATATAGTCATCATTTGCAGGGAGTATAAATAAAAAAGAACGAAAAGTCATAAAGAGCAGAGAATAAAAATATAAAAATTTATTGACAAATAGTAATTTATATTATTTAATAATTATATGCAAATAGAAGAGTATATAGATGGCTTCATCCGAGAATGCCGAAAGCATAATCTTCGGGTGACACCGCAGAGAACAGCTATCTACAAGAATCTCGCTGGGTCGAAAAATCACCCGTCTGCGGACGAATTATTCCAGGCCGTCAGGCAGGAATTCCCGAATATTTCCTATGACACGGTCAACCGCACCCTGCTGACATTCTCTCGGATTGGACTCATCAACCTGGTCGAGGGGCATTCCACTCCGAGACGTTTCGACCCCGATCTAGATAATCATCATCATTTTCATTGTCAGCAGTGTGGCAGGATCATAGATTTCACCAACAGCGATTATGACGATTTGGAGATTCCGGATTCGCTACGAAGAAGATTTGATGTCACCAGCAGCCGGGTCGTTTTAAGGGGGGTCTGCAGGAAATGCAGCCGGAATAAATTTAAGTTTACAAAAATCAAAACTAAATTAAAGAGGAGATAAGACTATGAGTAAGACAGAAGAAAACATCAAGGCCGCTTTTGCGGGGGAGTCACAGGCAAGGAACAAGTATACTTACTTTGCAGAGGTGGCTCGAAAAGAAGGATACCACTACATCGCCAAAATCTTCGAAGAGACGGCTGAGAATGAAAAAGAGCATGCCCGCGATCACTTCAAACTTCTGGGAGGCATCGGAGATACCGCTGCCAACCTGGAAGCAGCCATAAGCGGTGAGCATTATGAAACTGTCGAGATGTACCCAACCTTTGCTAAAGAAGCCGAAGAGGAGGGGCAAACAGATGCCGCCCGGTTATTCAACCAGATAGGCAAAATCGAGAGTAAACACAGAGAACGCTACAAGAAACTGTTAGAGATGGTCAAGTCAGGAACAGTGTTCAAGAGAGAAGAACCGATAGCATGGAAATGCAGTATCTGTGGTTATGTTGTTGAAGGGACAGAACCTCCGCCAAAATGCCCATCCTGTCAGAATCCTCAGGAGTACTACGAACCAGCCAATCTGGATATCTAAAGGCCTAGAATGGCGATCTATAAATGTAAAGTCTGCGAGACCATCTACGACGAAGAGAAAGAAGGTGTAAAGTGGGATGAACTCGCGGATGACTGGGCTTGCCATGTCTGCGAGTCCGATAAATCCTGCTTTTTCCCTGTACAGTTAGACAAGACAAAGGCTGAACCTGAAGATAAGCTCCCTGAAGAATCCGTTTCAGAAGGAGAATTCTACAGAACAGAGGATGATCTCGAGATCTACATGGCCGATATCCATAAGATATCCGAAACGGGGGCCTCTGTCATCGAACCGATGAGGACAAGGCGTCCGAGCATTTCTTGGGATGAAATACTCATCAAAGGGGCTCAGCTGGCCCGAATTCCGCTTAATCCTGAAGAAACTGTCAAAACTGAAACGGTCATCGGACCCAAGGCCGATAAACCGCTGACGATCGGCACCCCGATCTATGTGACCCACATGTCCTTCGGTGCTCTGTCCAAGGAAGCGAAGATCGCGCTGGCCAGGGGAAGTGCCGCTGTCAAGACAGCCATGTGCTCGGGCGAAGGGGGTATCTTGCCCGAATCTTTGGCTGAGGCCCATAAGTACATCTTCGAATACGTCCCCAACAGATACAGCGTAACCGAGGAGAATCTGAACAAAGTGGATGCCGTTGAGATTAAGTTTGGGCAGTCGACTAAACCGGGGATGGGTGGGCATCTGCCAGGGGAAAAAGTGACCAAAGAGATAGCCGCCATCAGAGGGTTCGAGGAAGGGGAGGACATCATCAGTCCCTCCCGTTTCGAGGACATCAAAAACAGGGATGACCTGAAAAAGAAGGTCGAGTGGTTGAGGAAGGCTACAAGCGGTAAACCTGTGGGCATCAAGTTTGCGGCTGGGAATGTCGAGGCCGACCTCGAAGTGGCGCTCTACGCAGAACCCGATTTCATCACCATCGACGGAAGAGCAGGGGCAACAGGGGCCTCGCCCAAATTTGTCAAGGCAGCGGCCTCTGTTCCCTCGATGTTTGCTCTGTACCGAGCGACAAAATACTTCAAGGAAAAGGGGATCCAGGACGTGTCTTTGATCATCACCGGCGGTTTACGGATTTCTCCTGATTTCGCCAAGGCTTTGGCTTTGGGAGCGGATGCGGTGGCTATCGGGACTTCAGCTTTGATGGCTATCGGATGTCAGCAGTGGAGAATCTGTGATACGGGTAAATGTCCGATGGGAATCACAACTCAAGATCCTGAGTTGAGAGAGAGGTTCAACATCGATGAGTCGGCCAAGAGACTAGAGAATTTCTTGAGGATTTCCACCAAAGAGCTCAAGGACTTTGCCAGGCTGACGGGGAATGATGATGTTCACAACCTTTCGATAAATGATCTATGCACGACTAATTCGGAGATTTCCAGTCACACAGACATTGAACACGTCTAGAATAAAGAAGTCACGGTCATTATTATGGTCTGTTTCTAATTAATTCTATTAGTTTATGTATATTGGAAAGAACGTCATTCCCGCATTATTTTTGCTTGTTAATATCGAGGGCAACATAAAAGCGTCATTCCAGCGGAGGCTGGAATCCAGTATTTTCTGGGCAAAAAAGAAGATGACGATAAAGCCTGTACATGAAATGCTGCCTATTAAACAGACTTTTTTATATCTGCTTATATAATCTTTCAATCCTTTTATTAAAAAACCGTGACAGAAGGATATTTAGAAGGGATGAATCAAGCTTAAGTAACAACCTTGTCGATATCTTTCTCGCCATAATCTTCGAACTGCTGGGCCATAACATACTCGCCGTTGAGCATGATGTAATGACTGTGCTCGACCTGGCTCAAGTATTCCAGAATCTTTCTGTATTGAGGTTCGACTCTGTCCGCCAATCGAGCATAAAAATCTTCTGCCTTTTTTTCTGATTCCATGGCCTGATAAAGAAGGTCGACTAAGGTCGATGAGGGGGTGATGGTAATTTTCTTGAAGAGCTCTTCGCTGGTTTGATCGGGAATCTCCAGGTTTTCCTTGGGCAGAAGAGCTTCGAACAGCTTCTCCAAGGTCTCTTTGTGCTTATTCTCTTCGAAAGCCAACCATTGGAACTTTTCCTTCAAAAGGGGGTTGGAGTATTTATCGGCAAGATCTGAATAGACTTTATTCGAATCTATCTCGGACCTGATGGCAAACCCTAAAAGATCTTTCAACGAAGCTTTGGTTATATCAAGCATGACAATCTCCTTTTTGGTTTTTTAACCGTGTATTTTAATCTTTATGGTTCGAAAAATAAAGATATTAATGAGAATTCTCTTCCTAACTCTATTTGACTTCGATTTTCCCCTTTGATATAAGTCAGTTTATCCAGCTCGGGTGGAAGGAATGATCGGTAAAAACATTTCCCATTACAAGATCCTCGAAAAGATCGGGGAAGGCGGGATGGGAGTAGTCTATAAAGCTGAGGATACCAAGCTAAAACGCCGAGTGGCCCTTAAATTTCTACCAAACGAGCTGACAAAGGGCGAAGAAGCTAAACAACGTTTTATCCAGGAGGCCCAGGCAGCGGCCGCTCTGGATCATCCCAACATCTGCACGGTTTACGAAATCGATGAAGCCAAGCTTGCCCCTGCGGAGGCAGGGGAGGGCCAAACATTTATCGCGATGTCCTATCTGGAAGGACAGAGTCTGAGTCAAAAGTTAAAAGCAGGACCACTCAAAATAGATGAGGCCTTGGCCATAGCTGATCAAGTCGCTAGAGGATTACAGAAGGCCCATGAGAAGGGCATCGTTCACAGGGATATAAAGCCAGCTAACATCATGCTGACGGAGGAAGCTCAGGTAAAAATCATGGATTTTGGCCTGGCCAAGCTTTCTTGGGGTGTTGATCTCACAAAAACCGCCACGATAATGGGAACAGTGGCCTACATGTCTCCAGAACAGGCAAGGGGCGAACAAGTCGATCATCGGACAGATATCTGGTCCTTCGGAGCCATGCTGTATGAGATGTTAACAGGTGAACGCCCCTTCAAGACTACCCACGACCAGGCTGTCCTGTATTCTATCTTGAATGAGGAACCAATCCCTGTGACAAAAATCAAAAAAGATATCCCTCAGGAACTGGGAAGAATCGTCCAGAAGTCTCTCGAGAAGGATCCGGAAAAGCGGTTTTCTGATATGAGTACCCTCTTGGCAGATTTGAGGGCAGTCGATCGTCCTCAAGTTTCGGTATCAGCAGGCAAACCCTCGATCGCGGTTCTCCCGTTCGTCAACATGAGCACCGATCCTGAGAACGAATACTTCAGCGATGGGCTGGCTGAGGACCTCATCAGCGCCCTCACCAAAATCACGGACCTGCATGTCGTGGCCCGGACATCATCCTTTGCTTTCAAGGGAGAGAAAGTCGATATCCGTGAGATCGGCCAGAAATTGAATGTCGACAACCTGCTCGAAGGCAGCGTCAGAAAAGTCGGCAACCGGGTTCGCATCACAGCCCAGTTGATTAAAGTCAAAGACGGCTATCATCTGTGGTCAGAGCGGTATGACCGCGACATGGAGGATGTGTTCGCTATCCAAGATGAGATAACCGAAAAAATCATGGACAAACTCTTGGTGGCCCTAGATGTACGGGGAAAGCTGCCTGAAGAGAAACGTCCCGTCGATCTGGAGGCTTACAATCTGTATCTTAAAGGCCGCTACTGTTTGAACAAGTTTGAGATGGATAAGGCGTTGGCTTATTTTAAACAAGCAATAGAGAAAGACCCCGAATACGCGCTTGCCTATGCATCTGTTGCCGAGGTTTACACTCTATTTTCTACAGGTTTTGACATTCTTCCCAGTAAGGATGCCATGCCGAAAGCGAGGGGAGCCGCCCAAAAAGCCCTCGAGCTCGATCCTAACTTAGCTGAGGCTTATGTTTCATTGGGATTGGTTGCGTTATCCTATGATTGGGACCGGAAGGCCACCAAGGATCACTTCCAAAAAGCCCTCGAACTCAACCCCAATTCGGCCAGCGCCCACCAGTGGTTTGAATTTCACTGGACGTACCTGGAGGCCAACCTTGATCAGGCCACTGCCCATCTTGAAAGAGCACATGAGCTGGACCCCCTCAACTTTCTGATCAAAATACGACTGGGCTTTATGTCCATTTTCAGAAGGGATTATGACCACGCGCTGGATCAATTTGAAAAGCTCCTTGATTTTGAGCCGAATTATGCCTTGCTCTACCTCTCTATTGCCACGGCTTATGTATGTAAAGGTATGTATGATGAAGCGATAGCGTATGGAAAGAAAATGCTGGAGTTTGGCCCACCTGTTGTTGCCGCCATCGGTAATATGGGTTGGTTCTATGCTCTAGCAGGTAAAAAAGACAAGGCCAAGGAGTTCCTGGCCGAGCTTGAAGAGCGCTCAAAAAAAGGATATGTGTCTCACTTTTGGGCAGGCGGGATAACCCTCTGTCTCGGAGAGCTGGATAAAGCGTTTGAGTGGTTCGAAAAAGCCTGTGACGAACGTGATGGCAACATGCTCTATTTCACGATCCCGCCGGTCTTCGATCCCGTCAGGTCCGATCCAAGGTATAAGAACATTCTCAAAAAAATGGGATTAGGGCATCTCATAGACATTTTACCCTCTGGCGATAAGTAAAGAGGGATTTAGAAATATGATCGGCAAAACCATTTCCCATTACAAAATCCTCGAGAAGATAGGGGAAGGGGGGATGGGTGTGGTGTATAAAGCGGAGGATACGAAGCTCAAGCGGACGATTGCCCTCAAATTCCTGCCGCCGGAATTGATGCGGGACAAGGAGGCCAAGGAGCGGTTCATCCAGG
>CAYGBF010000207.1:0-2210 GCA_964348035.1 uncultured Eubacteriales bacterium
TCAACGCTTTTTCTAAGACGTTGATTTTAAATGAGTTAGCATAGGTGACCAAAAATTGTGCAATTTGTCGTATTCCTTAGAAAACACAAAAATTTAGCTCTAAATAGCCGCTCTTTTCCACAAGTTTTCCACAAAATCTGTGAAAATATCATCCCCCCTGAAAAGGACTTTTCGGCGTACTTACGGTAGAAATTTTTTCAAAAAATCCAGCAGAGTTGTCCCTTCGTACATCTTTACAGGATCAGGGATAAACGACAGGATAAAAATGCCGATCATCACGAAACCGATAAACCTTCTTCCTGGTGATAAGGGTGTGGCTTCGTCGACAACTCTAGGATGCTTCAACCCTAAAAAGTAGATGAGCAGAGCCCAGATGAGCCAGCCGATCCAGAGGAAAATCCCCATGAACAAGAAAATACCGAAAAACACCTTGGCCAGCTTCCTAGATTTGGGGCCGAACAGAGCGTAGGCCACGTGTCCTCCGTCCAGCTGCCCGACCGGAAAAAGATTGAGGGCGGTGACAAAGATTCCCACCCAGCCGGCAAAGGCTACGGGATGAAGGACGATGTCGAAATCCGCCGGGACATTCTTGAAAATCATATTCTCCACGATTCGAAGGAGAAGCGGCTCGCCGAAGATGATACTCCCCTCTCTCGGCAGGGCCGGGACAGCCTTAGAGATAGACAGGCCGTAGATAAGAGCGGGGACAGACAGGATGAACCCGGTCAAGGGACCGGCCACTCCGATATCAAACAGCTGCTGCTTGCGGGTTATCGGGGATTTGATCTTGATGAACGCCCCCAGAGTACCGATGAGGGTTGGGGCCGGGATAAAATACGGAAGGGTGGCCTGGATGCGATAATACTGACAGGTCAGGAAGTGGCCCAGTTCATGCCCGAGTAAAATTCCTAGGAGGACGACGGCGTAGAGAACGCTGAGAGAGATGACTCGGGGATCATTGAAGATTTTTATGTCTAGGCTGAATTCAGAGGTTTGACTGAGGGCATCCGCGTACAGGTAACTCAGACTCCACATAATGCCCACATAGAAAGTCGAGAAGGCCGTCACTACGAAAAGGACGATGTTGAGCCAAACTTTCTTCTGGGGAATCATGGGTCAAGATATAAAAAAATAGGAGTGAGAAGGCCCACTCCTATTCAAGAATCGGATTAGTGCTGGATAATCAGCCTTCTTCCTTGAGCCTCTTATACTTTTCCTCCAGTTGTTCCTTGGATTCCTTATGATCAGGATCAGGCACACAGCAGTCCACAGGACAGACTTCCACACACTGGGACTCATCAAAACTTCCGACACATTCGGTACATCTGTCAGGATCGATAATGTAAATCTCATCTCCGACCGAAATGGCCTGGTTCGGGCATTCCGGCTCGCAGGCTCCACAATTAATGCATTCTTCGGTAATCATTAAAGCCATTTGTTGCCTCCTCGATAAAATGACCTAATATTATATATCTTTTTGCTGATATTACAAGAGTCAGGACTATTTTTTTTCCTCGAGTTTCTGGACCTTCTGAGAGGCGTCGTAACCGAAGAATGTCTGAGGAAAATCCTCCTGGACTTTCTTGTACAGGGCGAGGGCTTCCTCAGTCTCTCCCTTCTTTTCGAGGGCCTCAGCCTGGCGGAAAAGAATGGCGTCGAGGGTGTACTGGTCAGGGCTCTCTTCTTCTATCTTCTTGTAGATCTCAATCGCCTTGTCGTACTCTTTCCTCTTGATGTGAATCTGGGCTTTAAGGTCCTGGGCCTGGAAATAGTAGAGGTCTTTTTCCCCCTCAGAGGCTTTCTGGATAGTTTCTTGGGCTTTGTCTAAATCTCCTTTTTCTACCCAGTACGAAGCAAGGAAGAGGTAGGCCACGCGTGAAAATTTACCCTTCCCTGCCAGCTCCTCGAGTTTAGCCACGTTTTCTGGTTTTTCACCCAACTCATCATGGAGGGCTATGATGTCGCTCAGGAGACGGCTGTCCTTCTTGATGTTCTGGGCCTTGATGAGGCGGACACCGACAAAAATCAGGACGGCGATGATGAGGATGGCAACCAGGGCGATGAGTTCGCGTGTTGTTTTTTGAACAAACTCCACAACCTTGTTTATGGTACTGACAAACTCATCCTCTTTAAGCCGTCTTTTGAATTTTCGTTTCATTGTTTCTCTCTTTAATTACATAAATTCTCTGGATAACGCAACAATAATTGCC
>CAYGBF010000208.1:0-6263 GCA_964348035.1 uncultured Eubacteriales bacterium
CTCGATGTCGGCTCATCGCATCCTGGGGCTGAAGTCGGTCCCAAGGGTTGGGCTGTTCGCCCATTAAAGCGGTACGTGAGCTGGGTTTAGAACGTCGCGAGACAGTTCGGTCCCTATCCGCGGTAGGCGGAGGAAATTTGAGGGGATCTGTTCCTAGTACGAAAGGACCGGAACGGACAAACCGCTAGTGTACCAGTTGTCCCGCCAGGGGCACCGCTGGGTAGCTACGTTTGGATGAGATAACCGCTGAAGGCATATAAGCGGGAAGCTCACCCCAAGATCAGATTTCCCGCCCTTCGGGGCTAAAGGTCCCTCGTAGACTACGAGGTTGATAGGCTGGATGTGTAAGTCCGGTAACGGATTGAGCTAACCAGTACTAATAGACCGTGAGGCTTGACCATAAAGTTTACCAAGACAAAAAATCCAACAAGAAAGAGATATTCAATAGAATCGTCTCCATATTTGTCAGAATTTAATCCCGGCAACAATAACAAAGGGGATACACCCGTTCCCATTCCGAACACGGAAGTTAAGCCCTTTAGTGCCGATGGTACTGCTCCGGGGGCGGAGTGGGAGAGTAGGTCGTTGCCGGGTTTTTTTTATCTCTCGCACAAACCCTATGCCTTATGATAACATTGAGGTGTGATTTTGAATTCCCCCCAGGAAGGAATCCCATCATCCCATAAGGCCAGCATTAGTCCTATCCTGTTGATTATTTTGATAGCTGTTTTCTTCAGAGGTGTATACCTATACGACAGCCATGACTATCCGACATTCAAGGCGCCGGTCGTGGATGCCCGCACCTATGATCAGACAGCCAGGAAAGTTGCTGAAGAGAAAGAGCTCACGCCAGATCTGTTTTGGCAACCCCCGTTTTATCCGCTCTTCTTATCGTCTGTCTATAAGGTAACGAAAGGGTCAATACTAGCCGCGAAAATTTCCCAGATGATCATCGGAGTGCTCACCTGTGTCTTGGTATACATGTTGGGTGTGAAAATATTTAACACCATGATTGGTCTTTTGGCAGCCATTATGGCAGCCATATATCTACCAATGATCTTTTTCGAGGGGGAGCTTTTGGCGACCGGCTGGGCGACATTTTGGGCAGTTGCTCTTGTCCTAGGATTCATCAGTGCAGCAGAGAAATCAAGAATCTGGAGTTATTTCTTCGTTGGGCTCTGTGGTGCCTTTGGAATCATAACCAGGCCTGTGTTCCTTCTGTTTTTTTTAGCAGGCTGTATCTGGCTTGTTTTCAAATCTTATAGGCAGAAGGATGGAAGAAAATTCTTACCAAAAATATTAATGATAGCAGCAGGCTTTCTAGTCATAGCTATTCCCACAGGCATATTAGGATATTACACGACAGGGAAAGTTCGGATCACGCCTTTCTCTGGGGGCATCAATTTCTATATCGGGAACAACCCGAATTATCAGGAGACGATCACTATCAGACCTGGATATGGATGGCGGAGGTTTATGGAGCTTCCTGCCGAACATGGAATCGAGGATATTCATGAAAAGGATAAATTTTTCCGAGAAAAAGCGATCGAATACGCTGTTAATCAGCCCCTAAATTTTGCCAAGAGACTCGGTTACAAGACAGCCGAGTTTTTCAGCTCGCGAGAGATCCCTCGGAACACTGACATGTATTCTTTCAGAAAGTGGTCGAGGCTGATGCGTTTCGGTACCTGGAAATTCAAGGGTTTTGGGTTTCCGTTCGGAATTTTCTTGTCCCTGGCTGTGGTTGGAGCTGTATACTGGTGGCGAAGAATACAAATGCCGGTCTGGTTATTCTTGGTCTTTTACTCTGCCTCGATAATCTTGATATTTGTTGCTTCTCGATATCGGATGCCGATCATGCCGGTAATTTACGTCCTGGCTGCGGGGGGGATTGCTGCTCTGGGAGAAATTTCTCGGCAGCGCCAATGGACAAAACTTGCTGTTTTTATCTTGATCCTTGTGTTGGTGAGTTTGGCAAGCAGTGCTTCTGGACCTTTTTACCAGGAGCGACCCGACTATGATTCTGAGCTCTTCTACTTTTTGGGGGTTTCTCTGGAAGAACAGGGCAAGGCAGATAAGGCCAGGGAGGCCTATCTTGAGGCAATCCGGTTAAATCCTGATCTGGCAGATGCCTACTACAACCTCGGCGTGCTCATGGCCGGCCAAAAGAAATTTGACGAGGCGGTAGGTTACTATCGCCAAGCCATTCAGGCAAACCCCGATCATTCTCATGCCTATTACAATCTGGGTGTCCTGTACCAGTCTCAGAGAAGAATGGATGAGGCCATTCGCTTTTTCCGTGAAACCATAAGGATAGATCCGTATGATGCCTATGCCCATAATAACCTCGGGAATGTGCTCAGATCACAGGGTAAACTTTCTGAGGCTATCGAGCATTATCGGCTGGCTGTGAAGTATAAACCGAGCTATGCCGTGGCCCACAGTAACTTAGGGTACGCTCTGCTTAGAGTGGACAACTGGAATGAGGCCGCCGAACATTTTAGGAAGGCATTGAGCATCGAACCCTCCAGCCCCCCGGTCTTAATAGGTTTGGCAAGAATTTTGATCCTGCATCCAGATCCACGCAGCCGCGACCCGGGAAGAGCCATACTCCTAGCTGAACAAGCCGCTCAGTTAACTGAATATCGAGAACCAAGAATTTTGAATATTTTAGCCATGACCTACGCAGCCGCAGGATATTACGACCGGGCTGTAACCACGGCCAGAAAAGCCTTGGAGTTGGCCGTAGCCGCTCAAGATCAAGATTTAGCTGCCCGAATCCAAAAACGGATAAAGCTTTACCAAGAAAGACAGTGAAGTGCCCTTACTGTGGTTCGGAAGACATCTCTCCAGCCGAGCGTCCGTACACGACCGATTATCCGTTCTGGGTTGTCATAGGTGTTGTCTTCCTGCTGATCGGTATCCTGCTGCTGCTTTTCTTTCTCCTTCAGCTTCATCCTATAATTCTTATTCTGATCCTGGTGGCAGTGGCCAGTAAACTGCTTGATACGAGGAGTCGGTCTAGACGAAAGCCTCGGAAGATCGAATACATCTGTTTAAAATGTGACCGCCGGTTCATCCGGCGAAAACCCTCATCCAGAGAGGATGGCGTATAGAATAAAATACAGGATGCAGAGCGATATCGCAAAGAAAGAAACCATTAAAATGCTTTGAAAAAAAAATAATTATAAGATATCGTTATCACATCCATTAAACGGAGAGTAGGAATGGAGAAAATTTCCCCAATTCGAACCCTTTCCCTCGTCAAAAGAGGTGTAAGAAATTATTTCCTGAAAAGGCCTTTTTGCGTTTCCTTCGAAGTCACCCACTGCTGTAATGCCAAATGCAAACACTGCCATCTCGGGGGACCTGTTGAAGAGGAAAGAGCCTCTCCCAAAAGACTGGGTGAAATCTGTAGCCAAATCAGTCCTATGGTTGCTCAGGCATCAGGAGGCGAGCCTCTATTAAGAAGGGATTTAGAGGAGATTATCGCGGCTTTTAGAGTCCCGGATAGGGCTCCCTATATCATCGTAACAACCAACGCAGCTCTCTTGACGAAAGATAGGTATGATAGTCTGCACAAAGCAGGGGTGGATGAGTTTTCGATATCCTTGGACTATCCTGATAAGCGTCACGATGCGTTCCGCGGCGTACCCGGACTTTTCCAGAAAATAGAGAAAATTGTGAGCGATATAAATGAAGGAGGGGACGATTCCGTGACGCTCTGCTGTGTTATTCAGAGTGATAATTTCAGGGACCTTACGAAAATGGCAGAATTGGCCAGGGATTGGAATGTCAAGGTAAATTTTAGTACTTATACCACCATGAGAACAAAAGATGACGAGTTCATGTTGTCAAAAGATGAGTTGGTTGAATTTAAAGAGATAGTCAAAAAACTGCTGGAACTTAAAAAGACGTCTAGAAGCATTAACACGTCTGAATTCGCCTTGAATAAAATCATAGAATTCTTCGAGAATGGGCGTACTCCCAACTGTCAAACCGGCTACAGATTTTTCAACGTGAATCCTGACGGCACGATATCTCCCTGCGGACTCATCCAAACAGATTTTGAGTCCAGAGAGGAGTTCATCGAAGGATTTTCCAAAAAGAACACGTGTGAGTATTGCTTTACGAGTATTCGTGCCAACTGTGAGAGGCCGCTGAGGTATTTATTAAAGGACAGTCTAGAAATGAGAAGATCGAGGATTGAACCGATACCATTGACAAAAGCGAAGGATTATTCGTAAGTTTCCTCTCTCAATCGCTCCAAGGGCCACATCTAACAAATGAAATCGTGGTCATTCCCGATTGGTTAATCTCAGGTTTAATCTTAGCCAAGGTCACATAAGGAGAACATCCCAGTTTTTTTGTTAGTCTGATTCAGATATAATCATAATCATGAACTAATATCGAGCAACAGGATGATGGCTGTTTTCCTGAGTTCGGGATCATCGGGACTTGACAATGAGTATCGAAGTTAAAGTCAGAGAATACGAGCGCGGAGATCTAGAGCAGGTGATGAAGCTCGTCCATGAACTCGAATCTGAAATGGCCGAAAAGTTCAAGGACGTAGTGATAAAGTCAGGAGAGATGGATTACCGCAACCGTTATCTCAATCCAGATAATAAATACAAAATTTTCGTTGCGGTCGTCGATGATAAAATTGTGGGCTACCTGATGGGATATCCCTCGGTCGGAGCTCCTGAAGTGGATAAAATGTATGATGCGCTGCCTATCTCTTCTGACAAAGTTCCACCCGAGTTTTATCTGCAGATTACCTTCGTTTCGAAGCCATACCGAAACCGGGGGATTTCCACGAAGCTTCATGAGGAAATCATAGACTACGCTCGAAAACAAGGACATAAGGAAGTCTACGCCTGTATCGCAAAATGGAACACCCCCGAGATCAAAGTCATCAAATCCCTGAAATTCGATGTTAAGGATTTAGGCTACAGGTACAGACTATCCTTGAAGCTGTAGAAGAACGTTCTTATTTGATTACAAGACTTCGTAGACGATGATCTCTTTTTGTTTCCCTTTGAGTTTCTTAGGACCGAGTCTTTTGGTCTTGAATTTATTTTTGACCAGCTTATAGGTCTCTTCCCCGATGTAGATTTTGTTCGGCATGGCGATGGTCTGCAGCCTTGAGGCCGTGTTGACCGCGTCCCCGATCACCGTGTAATCCATCCGTTTGGGCGAACCGAGCTGTCCGGCTACGACCCGGCCCGTGTTTATCCCGAACCGCATGTCAAATTTGACATCCGTTTCCCCCTCGATGAGCATGACCTTGATGTCATCTCTTATTTTTTTGGCTGCCTGGATGGCCCTCACTGCATCATCCTTCTTCTCGAGAGGGGCACTGAAGATGGCCATCAGGCCGTCTCCTAAGTATTTATCCAGTGTCCCCCCATACTCAAATATAATATCAGTCATGCGGGAGAAATATTGGTTCAGGATTCTGTTTACTTCTCGAGGCGCCATGTGCTCGGAGAATGTTGAAAAGCCCTTGATATCGGCAAATAGGATCGTAGTAGTCATGTCTTTTGGTTCCATAAACTTGTCCTGCTTGCTTTTGCTCGACCGGAGAATCATGTCTATGACCTGAGGAGAGTGGAACCGTTCGAGAAAGTTGACGAGCTGTTCCTCTTCGCGAAGCTTTTCGTTGAGTCTGGCCTGCTCGATGACCATGGCCATCTGGCATCCGATAGCCTTTAAAAGCTCGAGGTCATCTTCTGTAAATGAGATTCCTGGCCTAGTGCTGTGGAGCTGGATAACGCCGATGATATTTTCTTTTTCCCAAAGCGGGACACCGATGGCCGAACGGATCTTTTGCGAGACAAGACTTTCGGTCGGGCCTAATCTGGGATCGGTCGTGACATCGGAGGTCAGGAGGGCGACACGGTCTTGGATAATCCTGTTGATGATGGTCCGGCTCGGCTTTATCTGCTCCTTTTTCTTGAGCCTCGGATCCTTAAATTTGACGACCGCTGGGGTGAGATTTTTCTTGTTCTTTTCATCCGTCAGGACAACAAACCCATAATCGGCGTCGATGACCTGAAAGATAAGATCCATGATTTTTTTTAAGAGTTCGTGAAAGTCATGGAGAGTATTCATCTGCCGGCTTATCTCATACAGGACAAACAGGACTCTATTCGTGCGTTTTAGAGACAGGAGGATTTCTTCCATCGAAGCGCTGGGAGGTACTCCCTCCGCAACTTCGGTTTTTTGAGAAGGTGTGGTTTTTTCCAGGGGTTCGGACGGGA
>CAYGBF010000209.1:0-4898 GCA_964348035.1 uncultured Eubacteriales bacterium
ATCCTTATTTCCGTGATAACCGTTACTATTATGGATCAGGTAGGGTGCATCGAAAACACGCGGACTTTCCCCAGCGAGGAAATCCCGCGGAGCTTGTTCCCGCGGAGGCGGGAAACCGGGCCTCGCTCTCCTCTCCTGATGAGAGGAGCCGTGCCCGCTCGGCCCTGCTAGGGTTTTCTCAACACCCTACCTGATCCATTTCATATCTCAATGTGGTTTACTATCACGGTTTTGGGGATGCATCCATCGGTTGATATGCCCCGCGGCTTGCCGCGGAGAACCGATCGTCGGGGGATCCAATTTTGCTGCCTGCCGAAGCTTGCGTGGGATCATTCCCCGCCCGAGAAGGAGAGGCAGAGAACCCGATCTTGGATCGGGTGACGAAAGCAGAGCTTTACCTGAAGGAAAAGAAGTCAGTTCCCCCTTAAAGTTAGCTGTCGAGGATCCCTCCCCCATTTCAGGGTAGAAACCTCTAGAAAACACATGGAGACGGCCTCGCCTTGGCGATGGATTTTGAGTCAGGTGATAAAGAAAAAAAGGGGAATTGTCCCCCTTGCGTTCTTCTAGGGACTCCTGTTAAAAATATCCTCCAGTCTTTCGGCCAAGCGACTCCAGGTAAAGGCGCAGATGTGCTCGTAACCTTTATGAGCAAGCCGTCGACGGAGCTCCTCATCCTGGATAAGCTTTTTCAGTTGACGGGCCAGCAAGAAAGAGAAAGGGAGAGGAACAACAAGAGCCGTTCGCCCATGAAAGGCAAAATCCCTGGTTCCACTCGGTGTACAGATCACGGGCAATCGACAGGCCATGGCTTCGGCTGTCGAGTTCGACCAGCCGGCCCTCCGTTCAGCACTGATAAAGACATCAGCCTGGGAATAGAGCCAAGCCATCTTTGACTGAGGTAAATCAAGATGGAATTCATGCGGCACTCGGGTTCGGATCATCGGGCGAGGGTCTCTTTTCTCTTTGCCTACTAAGCTGTCGAACAGAAGAAGCCGAAGTCGAGGGAACCTCCTGTAGCACCTTTCGACCGCCCGAATTACTCGTTGAATGCCTTTCCTTTTCCGGTAAATCCGTCCGTAACAGAGTATAGTAAATCTATCTGCCTGACGATTATCCCTGATCGGATAAAAAATCTCAGTGTTTACTCCTCCCACGGCTCTAAGACAGCTGACTGAGTATTTCTTCTCGATCCGGCGGCACATCCCCTCCGAATTCCCGAGAAAAATGTATCCTCGTCTGATGACTTCTTTTTCCTTTTTATGTCCCTCCAGAAGAAAATAGAAATACTTCCCCCGCGCTCTAAGCAGCTCAAACTGGGAAAGGAGAGAGTATTCACTGCAGAGACCGATATCAAAGGCCTCTTTCGGCAGGGAAGAAAAGGGCTCGGTCCGGCCTTCGAAGGTCAGCCAACTTGGAGGATGACCCTCTGGATGGAAGAGCACGAATTCATGATTCCGGCGAGTCAGAGCATTGCCGATTTCGATATACCTCCTCACACCTCCAAAAATTTCGACGTGAGGAAGGAGAGCGGCAATCTTCACTGGGAGTGAACGTAACATGAGCCTCTGGATTAGTCAAGATCGGGGTCAGACTTTGAAAACTTGAGTTATTTTATTGGTCGGTCATAGGGCATCTAAATAACTCAAGTTTTCAAAGTCTGACCCCATTGACATTACCAAAAAGGAAAATTATACTTACCGGGAAGACGGCGAGGTAGCTCAGTCGGTAGAGCGAGAGACTGAAAATCTCTGCGTCGGCGGTTCAATTCCGTCCCTCGCCATTCCCCCCCTTTTTTCTTGTCTTTCCTGCGGAAACAGGAATCCATAAAGACGAAATTTGTCGTGTTGGTTGATGGTTCAGCCAGTCTTAAGGGTCTTCATATATTCTCGAAGCTTCTGGCTGAATTCTGGTCGTTTCAGGGCGAGGCCGACAGTGGCTTCCAGGTAACCGAACTTATCTCCGGCATCGTAGCGCTTCCCCTCAAAAAGATATCCGTAGACTGGCTGATCTTCAAGGAGTAGCCGGATGGCATCCGTGATCTGAATTTCCCCCTTCTTATCCGGAGAGGTGCGTTTTATCGCCTCGAAGATATCGGGACCAAAAACATACCGGCCGAGAATCCCCAAATCCGAGAACGCCCTTTCTGGACCCGGCTTCTCGATCATATCCTCGATCTGGAAGACTCTTTCTGAAACTTGTTTAGGCTTGATGATTCCGTACTTCTTCGTCCCTTCCTCATCCACTCGGCCGAGGACGATTATGGTCGCCTTCAATTCAGAATAGGCATCGATGAGCTGTTTGATGCAGGGGACTGGGCAATCGAAGATATCGTCAGGGAGGAGAACGCAGAACGGCTCAGAACCGATGTAATCTTCAGCCATCAGGATGGCATGTCCTAAACCGAGTGCCTGTTTTTGACGGATGTAACAGAATTCCGCAAGGTCGGATATTCTCTTAACCTCTTCCAGAAAATCAACCTTCCCCTTCTCCTGGAGAAACTGCTCCAGCTCAGGGTTGCGGTCGAAATGATCGGCCATCGAGGACTTCCCTCGGCTGGTGATGATGCCGATCTTCTTGATTCCAGAGCCGGCAATCTCCTCAACCGTATACTGGATAAAGGGCTTGTCGACCACAGCCAGCATCTCTTTAGGCTGGGCCTTGGTCGCTGGCAGGAACCGGGTGCCGAATCCCGCGGCGGGTATGACAGCTTTTCGAATGTTCATCGGGTTGTCCTCTAAAAAAAATAACCGTCGCTATTTCGATCTCTTAAAATCTATAACTGAAGGAGACGTTAGGAACTGTGATGTTCATCTTAAATGTACCGGGCATGGCCGTTTCCCAATCAGGATCGGTGAGTGTTTTTAGCAGGGGAACTTCTCTTTCTTTTCCCATCAAGTATTCGAAGGCGACGTCCACCTGAAGGCCGTTGACATTGTAACCGAGTCCGACTGTGAAGACATGAAAATCATAATTGGGCAGGAGGATATTCATCGTCCTATCCGGAGCAGGGGATGGATCCCAGTAGTACCCCCCCCGAAGGGCAATGTTATCTATCGTGTACTCAGCTCCAAACCTGATCTGCAGGGCATTATCAAAGAATAAAGGTCTGTCGGCATCGACGAGCATCTGCCAGAAGGGATCCTTGAATTTCGATTCGAGGATTTTAATCTTGCTCTCCCAGGCGGTATACTGAAGGTCTGCGGTCAAGATGAGGTTCGGAGTGGGTCTGACCGCCACACCTCCGGCAATCCACCACGGCCAGGTAACATCTCTCTCTATTTCTGTTGTTGTCGGAATGCTGGCCCCGAAAATGATTGTGTCGGGTATCTGGCCTAAAACATTGAGCTTGGAAATGGAGGTGTCACCGCTGAAGCTGATTTTGCTTTCCGTCCGGACAGTAGCCCCGAAGCTGAACATCTCGTTGGGCTTAACCAAGACCCCGACGGTGGCTCCCACTCCCCATCCTGACATATCTTCCGTGTATTGGCCGATATCGACGCCAAGCTCAGAATCCCCGGCATGGGTTTCGATCTCGAACACGCCATAGTTTATGTTTATGGTAGCTCCGACAGAGACCTGGTCATTGATTTTGTAGGCGAGGGCTGGAGAAAAGGTCACCATCCCGATCCGACTCCTCCACTCGTAAGCTGTACCGAAAGTCAGGGCTGTTAAATCCGCCCCATCCCATTTGGCTCCGAGTCCGGCGGGAATATACACACCCAACCCGGCGACAAGATTCTCGCTGATCGGGTAATAGAAGGCAGCAAGTCCGGCAAGATAATGTTTCCTTGGGGTCTCGGCGTCCACAGGAAGAGTGCCCACTCCAGGAACCGGTAAATCTAATGAGTATGTGCCAGAAGGTATGAGATCTGTTCCGTAAAGCCCAAAGTACTGTCGGTCAAATTGGGCAATCCCTGCAGGATTCCAGTAAATCGTGCTGAAGTCATCAGCAAGACCAACAAAAGCCCCGCCCATGGCCAAAGCCCTGGATCCGAGGTTGTTCAGGTTGAGCCCGTTGGCTGCAGCTAAAGAGCTCAGTAATAGAAGTGAGACAATCACCGATAAAATCATCCGACCTTGTTTCATCTCGACCTCCTTGTCTATCCCATCTGTTTACTACAATCATCCCATTTTTTCAAATGGATTATTCGGGATCACTGACCTTAACCTTTCAAAATTAAGGTCTGCGTTTCTCCTCTTGTCCCCTGACAAGAAAGCGCCTAGGTTACGGCCTGAACTTCCTTAACCTCGGGAACTTTTTTCTTGATGAAGCGGGTAATACCATGAGTCAAAGTCATCTCCCGCATCGGGCAGCCCTCACAAGCCCCAAGAAGACGGACTTTAACCACCCCATCCTCCGTAACCTCGACAAGCTCCACATCTCCTCCATCCGCCTTCAGATGCGGCCTCAGTTCTTCGATAGCTTCTTTGATTTTCTCTTCCATAAGACTATCTCCTTTGTTGATTATTCAAGCTCGAGTGAAAACAAATTCGCTCTTGTCATCGACATCGACCTTGACCTTGTCTCCCTCTTTAACCTTGCCCTCCAATATTTGAAGGGCCAAGGGATTCTGGATGTCCCGCTGGATGGTCCTCTTGAGCGGCCTGGCACCGTAGACAGGATCATAGCCTCTTTCCGCCAACGCCTTTTTGGCTTTGAGACTCAATTTGATGTCGATCTTCTTGTCTCGGAGCCTTTCTCTTAGTTCCTCGATCTGAAGATCGACAATCTTGAGGATAACCTCCAAGGAAAGGGCCTTAAAAATCACGACTTCATCCACCCGGTTGAGAAATTCAGGCCTGAAGTGAGTTTCCATCACGGCTATGACCTCTTTCTCCATCTTGGCAAAATCCTGGCTGAGGTCCTTGATCACCTTGCTTCCCAAGTTCGATGTCAT
>CAYGBF010000210.1:0-1642 GCA_964348035.1 uncultured Eubacteriales bacterium
CGATGCACCCTACCTAATCCATAATAGTAACGGTTATCACGGAAATAAGGATGCTTACCGTCATGGTTGTTCCCTTGATATCTTCTGGTGCAAGAGTATAATAAAAGACCTCCAGGCACCTCGATGAGCGGATTGCATACCGATATCAAACATAAAGGATCGACTCTGTATGTTCAAACCCAAGACAAGGGTTTGAAGGCTCATTATGTCGAATCTCTCGTCTACGCTTCAGGAAAAGTCCTCTTCTCCAGGAAGACATTCTATACCTCACTGCTGGGTGTTCGTAACCTCAAGGGAAAAATTCGAGACATCATAGGATCACAACACAAGAAAATTCTCGAGGATATCAGCAGCGGGCAGTTTGATCACCTGCTGACACCCGAGAAAAAGAGTAAAGCGCCTCAACAAAAGACCAAAAAAGAATAAAGGAAGCAAGATAGTCTGTTGAAATTCCTCAAGGTTTTTTAACGTTCTGGGATCATGCCAGAAAAGAAGCTTTACCTCATCGACGGCAATTCGCTCCTGTATCGATCCTATTACGCCATTAAGCGCCTCTCCACCTCGAAGGGATTTCCGACCAATGCCATCTACGGATTCCTGACTACACTCAGGAAGCTCAAGGACAAGGAAAAACCCGGCTACCTGGCCGTTGTCTTCGACGCACCGGGTCCGACTGTCCGTCACAAAGCCTACAAAGAGTACAAGGCCCAACGCAAGCCTATGCCAGAGGATTTGGTCGCTCAACTTCCGGTCGTGAAGAAAGTCATGGCGGCCATGAATATCCCTCTCTTTGAAGTCGAAAATTATGAGGCAGATGACGTCTTGGGCAGCCTGGCCCGTCTGGCTTCTATGAAAAACGTCCAGTCGGTTATCGTGACCCATGATAAGGATCTCCTTCAGCTCGTCGATGCGTTGACGACGGTCTACAATCCTTTCAAAGATATGCACTTGGACGAAAAGGCGGTCAAGGAGACCTTCGGGGTAAAGCCCGATCAGGTGATCGATGTCCTGGCTCTTTGGGGGGATCCAACAGACAACGTTCCCGGAGTGCCGGGGATTGGCGAGAAAACGTCCAAAACCTTGATCAATCAATTCAACTCCCTAGAGAACTTGATTAAAAACCTATCGAAAGTTAAAAACCCACGATTGAAACAAAAAATCGAAGAAAACATGGATAAGCTTAAGCTGAGTCAGGAGCTGGTCACGATTGAGAAGGAGCTGGAAGTTGAATTCGACCTGAAGGAACTGGCTCTTTCCGAGCCCAACCTCGACGACCTCATCGATCTCCTGCAAGAGCTAGAGATCTCTTCGCTTTTGTCCGAGTACATGGGAACAAAGAAGGAGACTCAAAAAAAATACACGGTCATCCTGGAGGAAAAACAACTCCGGGGCCTAGTCAAAGCCATGAAAATGGCTAAGGCTGTCTCCTTCGACACAGAAACCGACAGTCCGGAACCGACTCAAGCTCGTCTGGTTGGCATTTCCTTCTGTATTAAGCCTCATCAGGCTTACTATCTCCCCCTAGGTCACGATTACGAAGGAGTCTCGCCTCAGATTCCTAAGGATAAAGCCTTCTCCCTTCTCCAAGATGTCCTCGCCGATCCCCAGATTAAAAAGATCGGACAGAACATCAAATACGACT
>CAYGBF010000211.1:0-6303 GCA_964348035.1 uncultured Eubacteriales bacterium
GAGAGGGGAGTTGACATACGATTTTCTTAATGGCCGGATTGACTTCATGACTGGCCGAAATATCGTCCTTGTACGCTTTGAGAAATCGAGAAGAAGAGAGGCTTTTTAACGAAATCTCCTGGAACTGCGGCAATTGAACGGTTAGATCACTTTCTACCGCCGTAGAGCAGGCTAGGGTATAGCCTTGCTTAACAAGTTCTTCTGAGAGCACCGCCGATGTTTTCTTCCTGTATTCTCCCTTTAGAATCTTCACCGCACACTCGCCGCAGGTGGCTTTCCCACCGCAGGTGGCCTTTAAGGGAAGATTGGCTTTTTTTACCGCATCCAGAAGATTCGCGCCCCTGGAAACATCGACAGGGCTATCGAACGGAAGAAAGGTGACCTTGAACTGGCGTTTCTCTTTTTTAGATTTTGATGATGACATGTTTTCTACATCTTATGTTAAAGCCCTCGTTTGACCGATGGATTATGTTAAATTCACATTCTTGACAAAGGAAGGGATATCCGATGCCTCTTGACAGCCCACGATGACTTCCCAATCCGGCAAATTTTCTTCCAGGTCGCCGCTTATCTGAGCCACGAGTCCGGGGATGATAATCTTGCGGGTTTTGACCTCATCCTCTAGTTTTATTTCCTTGATGAACTTGGCAATTTTCTCACCCACAAACTTGCCGGCCGCCCAAGCTGTTAGCACGGATTGTCCTTCTGTATCACAGATGACAAGATGAGCAGAGGTCCCAGAATTTTCGATCTCTCCAGAAACCATGAAGTAAGTGAGTGAGAAATTGGTGGTGACAAAAACGGGGGATTCCGGTGTCGGTTCGCCGATGGGGTACACCTTGGGATCAACCTGAATCGGCTTCTGCGGGTCGGTAAAGATATTCTGACGGAGAGTGAAGAGAGAGTACAGAAGTGCCTTATCATACTTGGGCAGGACGACGATCGAGCCGTATTTACATATCTGTACCGAGGCTTGAGCCAGAACATCATAGGAATTCTCTCCGTCTATGTAGCTGAAGAGAGGATAGCCGAAGGGTTTGAAACTCTGCTTCAAGGCACTCCTTCTCAGGATGGTGTTGTTCTGTACCTGGGAGCCGATTCCATCTGTCTCCAGGTTGAGCAGGAGATCGGTCACTCCAGCCTCCTTGGCGGCAGAGGTCTGTGCTTCTAGGTCATCGAATGATTTGGCCGTCAGGATTAGACTGGCTTCGATGGACTTGGCCAATCCGAGGATCTCTTCTGACGGTGCTTCCTCCAAGAGCACGGCCGGTCGATCATCCTTGACTATTTCCAGCCCTTCTTTCAAAAGATCTTCATCCGGACAGCTCAATATTACCCCTTTGTTCGAATGGTCTTTGGCTGCCTTCACAGTCGCTATAAAATCATCTTTGTTTATCAATTCGCCGCTGATAAAAAATAGGTCCGTCGCCAGTTCTTCTCCGACCCTTTCGACGGTGAGGCCGGAGAGATCTTTGATTTTTGCGAGGTTGGTCTCGGCACCATCAGCCGCTCTCAACTCGATGGCGATTCCGGTCTGATGGAAGAAGGTTTTTTCATGGCGGAAGAGCACGGTTTCGCCGCCGACTTCCAGAGCCTTGGCCCCTCCGATTTTGATGACCCGGATCGGAGGTTCGCTGGCCGCGCCGAGGGTGGCTTTAGCCTCCTCAGAAGCATGGGGACACTCACTCAATTCCGCCTTCTTCTGGGCCAGTTTCATGGCGAAGGCCATGCAGGTCGGTACGCCGCAGTCTCCACAGTTTGTCTTGGGCAAGAGTTTGAAGATGTCTAATCCGGATAAGACCATGTTCATTCTCCCTCTTGGGAATCAAAAATCTCGGCGATTTTCTTCTTGACGACGGCGACCGCCTGGGGATGGTACATGATCAGCAACTCCGCTCCGGCCATCAGCAAGCTCATGGCCGTTGCCGTCTCCCAGTAGATTCCCCTCTCGGCCAGGTTCCCCCAATCGGGGAAATCGGCTTCGGGCGCCCGTGTCTCCTTGACCCGGAATGTCTCGAACCCGGGGGTGGTCAGCATCGGGAAGGCCAGCATCTGGTCCCCGGCCAATCCGTCGTTACGGATTCTCTCCATGATCGAGTAGGTGTATTCTATCCCGTATCCCAACGTCCCAGTAAGGGGGTCCATGACAATTTTCTCCCGGGGAAAGTTCATATCCGTGAGCAGGATGTTCAACTGTTTGGCCAGGTTGACATCGATCGGGGTTTGGGCGACGAGCGCATGGTTGTAGGCGATGCAGGCAGCGGCAATGGTTTTGTAATTGTCCGTTTCGACAAAGTTGATCAAACAGTTTTCGCCGGCCGTTATTTCACACACTTTTTTCATCACTTCGTTGTTCTTCTCAAAGTGGCTGTGACCCGTGATTATCAGGGGAACGCTCACACTCTCGAGAACCTGCTTGACCACATCAGCCGCTTCATCGACGCTCCTGTTCCCCTTTTCGGGATGAGTGCCTTCCAGCCTGACGCTGATGACCTCGGCTCCGTAGTCGTCCACACATTTTTTGGCCATTTCACCGGGTTTGTCGATAACGTCCCCATAATATTCGAGTAAAGATTCGGGATACTTTCCTGGAGTCGAGTCAAAGACCTCCATGGCCACCAACGGCCGATGGGGGTGCTCTCCCTCAAAAAAGTGAAGGGGCAGGGCATTGCTGCCGCCGATCGTGATCGTGTGAGAGCGGGTGCCCCCCTTGTCGGATGTGGCGCCGACCGTCACTTCCGTGATTTTACCTGAGTTTGTTTCTTGCGGGATTTCAAAGGCCATTTTTTCCTCTTGATACTAATTTTTCCATGAATGTATCGACTGCCTGATAAACAAGCGAATCCTCCTGAATCATCCAAACCGACTCACCGGTTTGGTCCATCTCGAGTAATCGATCGTCCTCGGGGATGAAAGCAAACAGGGTCAACCCCTCTTCATCGATAATCCAGTTCAGGGTTTCAGAAACAGAGTTCCCGCTTGATTCTCTCACCCGGTTCAGGATGAGATGTTTTTCCCCGACGCGCGTATCGAGCTCGGAGAGAAGCCGGCTGATCCGTCCTGCCGCCCTGATCCCCCGTGCGGAAGGGTCGGAGATGATGAGCAAATACTCTATGTTCTCGGTGGTCCTGCGGCTGAGATGCTCCATGCCCGCCTCGTTGTCTATCACAACCCACTGGTAGTTCGTGCTCAATGTCTTGAGGATATCGCGTAACAGATTATTAGCGTAGCAATAACAGCCAGGCCCTTCGGGCCGTCCCATGGTGATCAGGTCAAAATCGGGTGTCTCAACCAAGCCAGAGTGAATTTTGTACTCGAGAAATTCCTGCTTGGTCATCCCGGCTGGAAGCTGATCGACGGATTTCCTCATTTCCTCCCTAATAGAACCGACCGATTCCTTGACTTCTGCCCCGAGGAGGTCGTTCAGGTTGACGTTGGAATCGGCATCGACAGCCAGGATGGATTTGGCCCCGTTGGCTTTGAGCCAGCGGACGATCAAAGCAGATAGAGTGGACTTGCCGGTCCCGCCTTTCCCTGATATGGCAATCGTTTTCATTTTGATTCAGAAGAGAGATGGCATGGACATTGCTCGATGGTTCTTTTTCGTGATGTATTCCAATACTTCTTCCTCAGTCTCGGCCACTGTTTCATCGGCGATCATATCGGTAAAGTTTTCTATGCCTTCCCTTTTTCCGATCTCGTCGAGGATATGGCTCATCTCTTCCTTGAGGTCTTTATTCATCCAGACGATCCGGCGGGCACCGCCCTCGGCGGAGATAAACTTATTGCTGCCGACGTACTGTTTGCTGTGGCCGATAAATCCCGGCGTTTGAACGCCGCCACCCACAGTACCGGCCAGGGTCGAAAATTTCATACCGCTCGGAGTCATGCCCGTAAAATCCCGGTAGACCGTCATGATGCCGTTGGTCGAGGGGAGAACGCCGCTGATACATTCGAAGCAGCCGCACGAAGTCATCGGGGATTCGATGATGCTGTAGGCGTTGAAAGCCTCCAGGTTCTTGTGCGAGTTGTTATAAACGAAGGTGTTGATGTCCTCCCATTGACCCTTCTCAGTATCGATGACTTTACCCTTCTTAACTGGCTGGTTAGGCCCGGTCGGATTAATCTGGAAAGCGGCCTTGCCATCTAACCAGTTATAGGCACCGCACAGCCCGGAGCGCTCGGGGGTTATGATACAGACATGGTTGGGAGCAAAAGACTGGCACAAGCTGCAAGAATAAAATGTGTCGATCGACTCATCCGTCATATCCGCCAACCGGGCATCACGCTGTTTGTAGACCTCCCGGGCCAAGTCCCTCAGCTCGACCACCTCTTTTTCCTGGGTGTATATTTTAACCTGGACTTTATCGGCAATTTTCCCGAATTCACTGTGTATCTTGGCATGGATTATGGTGCCGAAATGGGCGAACTTGAAACCCTTTTCTTTGGCTTCTTTACTGACACGAACCCAGTTGATATCTCGTTGTCCCATGTGAAAGACGCCGTTAGCGCAGTTGATGAAATCGTGAATTTGACGTTCCAGGATCGGCTCGAAATCCGGTTGCATCTCCCGGCCAGCCACTTCCACCAAGATTCCGAGAGGGATCTTGACACCCACATCGATATCTTCGATTTCAGGACCGATAACCTCGACTTTGCCGTCCTCGACCTCGTCCAGTTCTTTTGTCGTCAGGAATTCAAACCCTGGCTGAGTCTGACCCGCTAGCTCCACATGCATGTCTTCTTTACGAACTCGCTCTCCCTGGAAAGCAGGGCCGTAAGGGACAGGGATGGGGACTTTGGTGATGGTCACCTTGAGGCCTCTGACCTCGATGGCCTTAGCCACCATCTTGTCATGGGCCACAGGGGAGACGACGTGTTCGTAGGTGCAGATGCCCGTGGGAAGAATCTGATCGATGTCCGTGTCGGCAACCGTCGGAAATCCATAATTTATAGCCCCGGCTGCTTGGGCATGTTTTTCATCGTCCACAGGGCCAAGAGCCAGGACAAAGGCAAATATCCTGTTCTTGTTGTAGCGCAGTACTCTCTGGAAATCTCCGGGCTGGGCCCCGCCGAAGGACAGCGCGGCCCGCGTCGCGAATCCAAGGGAGTGGACGGTGGCGGTCACATCATCGCCAAAAGGAACGAGACGGGTTTCCCAGCCCAGCTGGATTCCTTCCTCTCTCAGCTGTTGAGCCATGGATTTGCCATCGGTCGAGGCTGACATGAATACATAAAGGTTTTTCTCTTGCAGTTCTCTGGCCAGCTGGACGGCTATCTCATTGGTCGGACAGTAGCCCACACAGGCCGCAAACCCCGGTGCCGTGCCGTCGACAAATTCGATGCCTCTCTCCCGCATGATGATGTCATCGGCCGCCCCCAACCATAAATGCTCTTCATCCGGGTTGGCTTTAGGCAGATAGGGGAGAGGATTGTAGGTATACTTAATGCCCTCGATGATCTCGTCGGCAAAGAGAGTGGCCATCCCCGCATCCAAAGTGTGCCCTAAGAATGGTACCCAGAGTTCCTCCTCAGGGATGGGGGGGAGAAGCCTTTTAGCCTCTTCCAACAGCTCTTGAAGCCCGCCAAGAGTCTCGATCTTCAACCCAAGGATACCGTGTGAGACAGGAAGATAGTATCCCGTGTTGGGAAACTCCACCTTTGTCTCTGGGCCTTTTTCCTGGATCGATTCGGTCAGTTCTTTTTCGGCCCTGGCCACCAGCTTGTGCGCCCCCCGGATGGCTTTGGTTGCGATTATCTTGGACATTTTTCTAACCTTTCACATCTCTGATTCCGATTCTTCTGGTTTCTTATCATGTTCTTTCCGCTATGGCATGGAAACCCTGATCATATTTCCAGTCCCCTCCTCATTTCCATATCGAAAAGGACTCGTTCTTTTTCTTTGTCGATACCCAGGTTCTTCCGCTTGGCGTTGATGTGGTCGATCATCATGGCCGCCATTTTACTCGGGTCGGGTTCAGCCCCCCACTTGCCGCCGAAGGTTTTTTCGAATTCCTTGAAGATGTGGTCGGTGAAGACTTCGCTCCCGATGACTGGAAGCCCGATTCCGAACACGGTGAAGACACCAGAGGCCACGAAATAATGGCCGATGGCGATGGCTTTTTCGCTCATCCACTCCGGAGCAGCCCCGGCCACGGGAAGATCGCTGATATCCTCTCCCAGGCCGCCTACCTTCACCATCTCGGATAGAGCAATCAGGATCCGGCTGTTATCCACGCAGGATCCTGAGTGAAGTACAGGGGGTATCCCCACAGCCTCGCACACTTCTGCGAGGCCTTTTCC
>CAYGBF010000212.1:0-6810 GCA_964348035.1 uncultured Eubacteriales bacterium
TCCATCCTGTCCGGTTTCTGGGGAGTCGTGGCTACAGACCTTATCCAGTTCACGATGGCCATGGTGGGCTCGATCGCCTTGGCTGTGATCTCTGTTCAACGTGTGGGTGGGATGGAGGCGCTCAAAACCAAGGTCATCGCCGACCACCCCGAATTCTTGAATTTTCTCCCTGAATTCGGGTCGGCCACTCTACCTTTCCTGACATTTTTCGTCTACATCGCTGTTCAGTGGTGGGCCACCTGGTACCCCGGTTCTGAGCCAGGCGGCGGCGGGTATGTGGCCCAGAGGATGCTGGCCACGAAGGATGAACGACATTCTGTCTTCGCCACCCTGTGGTTTAACGTCGCTCACTATGCTCTGCGGCCTTGGCCCTGGATTTTGGTGGCCCTGGCCTCGATCGTCGTTTTTCCTACCCTTGCCGATCCTAAACTCGGCTATCCGAAGATGATGGTCGCCTTTCTCCCAGTCGGACTCAAGGGTTTGATGCTGGCCGCTTTCTTCGGGGCGTTCATGTCGACGATCGACACCCATCTCAACTGGGGGGCCTCGTACATCGTCAACGATTTCTACAAAAGGTTCATAAAAAAAGACGGCTCTTCGTCCCACTATGTCCTGATCTCCCGGCTGGCAATAATCCTGATCATGGGCCTGGCTGGCTTAACCGCATCCTGGATGGAGAGCATCAAGGGAGGCTGGGAGCTCATGATCGCTATCGGGGCTGGAACAGGGCTGATATACATCTTAAGATGGTACTGGTGGAGGATTAACGCCTGGAGCGAGATCGCGGCCATGGGGTGTTCGTTCGTGGTGGCCATGATTCTCCTGAGGACATCCCTCGGAGGGGAGGGGCTCCTGAACTGGGCTTACAGGATACTGATTACGGTCGGCATCACTACATGTGTCTGGCTGGTCGTGACATTTTTAACGGCTCCTGTGGACAAGTCCCATCTGACTCGGTTCTACAGGAAGATAAAGCCGGCTGGGTTATGGGGGGCCATCCAGAAGGATGTACCGGACATCAAAGTCGTGACGCGTTTGGGGCCAAATTTTATTAACTGGATATTGGGGACGGTCCTGATTTATGGAGCCCTGTTCGGGTTCGGAAAGATCATTTTTCTCGAGTATAAGCAGGGAATGATCTATATCTTAATCACCGTTATCTCAGGTTTTTTCCTGGCCAAGAATCTCGCTCGGAAAAACGGGGAAAGTTTTTAAGGAGGACACCGTGAAAAACCTCATCCGTCTCTTTTTTTTCCTCTGCTTCGCTTTAGGAATGGCCATTTTTCCCTCATCGGAAGAGAGAGGTTATGACTGGGAAAATCCCCAGATCGTCCACCGGAACAGAGAAAATCCACATGCCACATTATCCATGTATCCCGATATCAAGACGGCCCTAGAAGGGGATCGTTGGTCTTCCCCGTTTTTCCAGCCATTAAACGGAGCCTGGAAGTTTCAATGGGTGAAAAAACCCGAGGAGAGACCCAGAAATTTTTATGGCGTCGAATTTGACGACAGCCGCTGGGAGACTCTGCCTGTGCCTTCCAACTGGCAGCTCCACGGGTATGGTATCCCGATCTACACCAACGTCAAGTATCCGTTCGAGAGGACCGATCCTCCCCGGATTCCGCACGATAATAATCCCGTCGGCTCCTACCGCCGCTGGTTCGATCTCCCCAAAGACTGGTTTGGGCAGAAGGTGTTTGTTCATTTCGATGGAGTAGAGTCTGCCTTCTATCTCTGGATAAACGGTCAGAAAGTCGGCTACAGCCAAGGCAGCCGAACACCGGCCGAATTCGACATCACCTCTTATGTTCAAAAGGAAAATAATTTGATTGCGGTGGAGGTCTACCGCTGGAGTGACGGGTCCTATTTGGAGGACCAGGATTTCTGGCATCTGAGCGGAATCTTTCGGGATGTTTACCTGTTCAGCACCCCCGATCT
Source organism: uncultured Eubacteriales bacterium (assembly GCA_964348035.1). Classification (GTDB taxonomy): domain Bacteria; phylum Acidobacteriota; class Aminicenantia; order Aminicenantales; family Aminicenantaceae; genus CAYFXE01. The sequence continues at coordinate 1,942 of CAYGBF010000212.1, forward strand.
TCATGTCCGAGATTTTTGGCTGGTGACGGATCTGGACGAGGAGTACCGGGAATGCGAGCTCAACCTGGATGTCGAAGTCATGAATTACAGCCAAAAGAAACAGGCGTTCCAGATAGAGGCCCGGCTTCTCGATGCGGAGCAGAGACCTGTTTTAGGTCCGATGAGAGCGGAAGGGACTGTCGAAGGACAAAAGAAGGTTTCGGTAAAATTAAAAGAAACCGTTAAAAATCCCAAAAAGTGGTCCGCCGAGGTTCCTTATTTATACACCTTTCTCATCAGCTTAAACGATGAGGCCGGAAAGACATTAGAAGTCATCCCTTGCCAGGCGGGGTTCAGAGAGGTCGAGATCAAGGACGGCCAGCTTCTCCTTAACGGAGTGCCTATCCTGATCAAAGGAGTCAACCGCCACGAACACGATCCAGACACCGGACACGCCCTGTCTGTCGAATCCATGATCCGTGATATTGAGCTGATGAAACAGTTCAACATCAACACCGTCCGCACCAGCCATTACCCGAACGATCCCCGCTGGTATGATCTGTGTGACCGCTATGGGCTGTATCTCATCGATGAAGCCAACATCGAATCCCATGGGATGGGATATAAACCGGAGAGAACTCTGGGCAATAATCCAGAGTGGAAAAAGGCCCATCTGGACCGGACCATCCGGATGGTGGAGCGGGATAAGAATCACCCCTCGGTCATCATCTGGTCCCTCGGCAACGAAGGGGGAGACGGAGTGAATTTCGAGGCCACATCGGCCTGGATCCACCGAAGAGACCCGACAAGACCTGTCCACTACGAGCGGGCCGAGGAACGGCCGCACACGGATATCATCTGTCCGATGTATCCTTACCCGAACCGGGTCTGGCAGTTCGCTCTCCGTGATCTTAAACGGCCGTTCATCATGTGTGAGTATGCCCATGCGATGGGAAACAGTGTGGGCGACCTGTCCGCGTACTGGCGTCTGATCTACAGGTATAAACATCTTCAAGGAGGCTGCATCTGGGATTGGGTTGACCAGGGACTCAGGAAAGAAGTCCCGGCTGAGGCGATGGGAGCGAACAAGGCTCGCCGTCAACAGAAAGAGTACTTCTGGGCCTACGGCGGGGATTTCGGTCCCGCCGAAACTCCGAGCGACGGCAACTTCTGCATGAACGGCCTAGTGGCGTCGGACAGGACACCCCATCCCAGCCTTTATGAAGTCAAAAAGGTCTATCAGTACATCCAGGTCGAGCCCATCGATCTCGGATCAGGGAAAATCCGGGTTGTTAACAGACATGATTTTAAAAACCTCAGCGGGTTTGAAGGATTCTGGACACTCACCGCGGAGGACAAAGTCCTTGGAGAGGGAACGCTGCCTGAGCTGGATATCCCTCCAGCTAAGGATCAAGAACTCATGATTCCGCTGAAGAAACCGGCTGTTGAGCCGGGTGCGGAGTATTGGCTGGAGGTGAGTTTTCGACTGAAACAGAGCACATCCTGGGCGAAAAAGGGGCATGAAGTGGCCTGGGATCAATTCCAGCTGCCCTGGACAACTCCAGCCGGACAGAAGGTTTCCCTCTCATCCCTGCCCGAGCTTAAGACTGAGGAGAGGACGGATTCCTTCTTGTTCCAGAGCCAGGATTTCGAGCTCGTCTTTTCCAAACAAAAAGCTATCATCACCTCCTTTATGTATAAAGGGCAGAACCTCATCCAGGCCGGGCCTGGGCCGGATTTTTGGCGGGCGCCGATCGACAATGACATCGGGAACGGCATGCCTGAACGCTGTGCTGTCTGGCGTGATGCCGGGCGAGACAGGATCATCGAGGCCGTCCGCCTCGAGCGTCTCTCACCCCAAGCCGCCAAAATCACGGTCCACAGCCTCCTCAAGGCCAATGATTCTCCTTACACAACCAAAATAACGGTATTGGGGAACGGCGAGCTCATCGTCGAAGGACGTTTTACACCCATCGGAAACCTCCCAGAACTGCTCCGGTTCGGGATGACGATGACCCTGCCCGAAGGATTGGAGACCATGACCTGGTACGGTCGGGGCCCTCATGAAACCTACTGGGACCGCAAGAGTGGAGCCCGGATCGGCGTTTTCAGCGGGTCTGTCGACGAACAGTTCGTGGACTATTCGCAGCCCCAGGAAAACGGGAACAAGACAGATGTCCGCTGGGTGTCCTTGACGAATAAGAATGGGATAGGTCTTCTGGCTTTGGGCTGTCCGCTTCTTAGTGTCAGTGCCCATCACTACACAACCACAGACTTGGATAAGGCAGAGCACACCTTCGAGATGACCCGGCGGCCGACGATATTCCTCCATCTCGACTACAAACAGACCGGTGTGGGCGGAGATAACAGCTGGCGGGCACGACCCCATCCCTGGTGTACTCTGTATGCGCAGTCCTATTCCTATTCTTACCGGCTGCGGCCGATCGATTTGAGGAAGATGAACCCGATCAATATCTACAGACAGAAAGTCGACTTGAAACATTAAGAAAGACGGAGAGTTTTTTATCTATTCATCCTTCTCCGGTTCTGGCAGAATAGAGAAAAGGAGACGGCTCATGAAAGGAGACAAAGGGCAGACAGTGATCATAATTTTGCTATTTCCCTTTCTACTGTCTTGTATGTGTTGTCGAAGCGGTGATAAAACACCCGAAACCCGACAGGCTGAAAAGGTCAAGCTCGGGGTCGAAGTTTTCCTCGATAAAAATTTATCCCTGGTTAAGGAAAAGAGGGTTGGTTTAATCACCAATCCTAGCGGTGCGGACAGCCGGCTGGTGAGTACGGCCGCGCTGTTCCACAGTCACCCCAAGATCAACCTCGTGGCTTTGTACGGGCCTGAGCATGGGGTCCGGGGGAATGCCCAGCCTGGAGAATACGTTCCGTTTTACGTAGACAATAAATATCAGATCCCCGTCTTCAGTCTCTACGGCCAGTCGCGAAAACCTGAACCCGGGATGCTGAAGAACATCGACGAGTTCATGCGGTCGTTCGATGTCCTGGATGAAGGGAAGAAGCTGGAAGTCGAGATGATCGGAGAGGTGGATGTTATGATCTTCGACATCCAGGATGTGGGGACCCGAATCTACACCTACATGGCCACGATGGCCTACTGCATGCAGGCCTGCGCTGAAGAAAACATCGAGTTTATCGTTCTGGACCGGCCGAACCCGTTAGGCGGTCACGAAATGGAGGGGTTTCTGCTCGAGTATCCGGATTACAGTTCTTTCGTCGGTCTGTATCCTATCCCTATCAGGCACGGGATGACCGCCGGTGAGTTGGCCAGACTTTTCAACAGCGAATTCCTGAAGAAAAAAGTTTCCCTCACCGTCATCCCGATGGAAGGCTGGGAAAGACAGATGTGGTACGATGACACCTCTCTTCCTTGGATCATCCCTTCGCCCAACATGCCCACTCTGGACACGGCGACTGTTTATCCCGGTCAGGTTTTCTTGGAGGGAACCAACATATCCGAAGGCAGGGGAACGACACGACCCTTCGAATTATTCGGTGCGCCCTGGATAGACGGCCATGAGCTGACGATAAAACTGAACGGCCTTAAGCTTCCGGGGATTATCTTCAGGGAATCCTGGTTTACGCCCACGTTTTCGAAGTTCAAGGGTGAATTGTGCGGTGGAGCCCAAATTCATGTGACGGACAGGGATGCATACAAGCCCTTCGCAACCACCCTTCACATCCTCAGGACAGTCATGGATTCGCATCCCGACGAGTTTCAGTTCCATGAGGATTATTTTGATAAAATCATGGGGAGTTCGAAGATAAGAGAAGATCTCGAGAACGGCTCGAGAGTTGAAGACGTCATCCAAGGCTTTGCTCAAGATTTAGAAGAATTTGCTCAGAAACGGAAATCCTATCTAATCTATTAAAGATTTCTTCATGAGTCTAATGGAGGGAATCCTGTGAAGAAAAATATTTTTTACCCAGTCATGATTTCGATTTTTTTCATTTTCTGCCTAATTTCTTGTCAGAGTTATGACTCCTCTCAGGTCAATGATCGGAGGATTCAGAACCTGAGAGCTTTTGCCAAACTCTACGGCTACATCAAATATTTTCATCCCAGCGATGAAGCCAGCCTGATCGACTGGGATGCGTTCGCCGTCTACGGTGTCGGAAAAGTCAAACAGGTAAAAAACACTAGGGAACTCAAGGCTAGGTTGGAAGAATTGTTCCTGCCGATCGCTCCGACAATCCAGGTTTATTTTTCAGGAGAAAAGCCCGATGATCCTCTGAAATATCTCCTCAAAGATACGACTGGTTTAAAAGTGGTCGCCTGGCAGCACAAGGGCGTTGGATTTGGGAAAATGATGTCTGTCTACGCGAGTATCCGCCTCAACCGGGAAAATGTCATCATCAGCGGTGGGCCGGGATTTGGGACCGTAACCCAAAAGATCGGGGCCGTGCCGTTCCGGGGGAAAGAGGTGAGGTTCAGAGCCCGAGTGAAGACACATGTCGAGGGACTCGGCAACCAAGGACAGCTCTGGCTCCGGGTGGACCGAGAAGCTGGACAGCGTGGTTTTTTCGACAACATGGATGACCGTCCGATCAAATCGAAAGAGTGGCAGGAATACGAAATCATAGGCAGAGTCGATGACGATGCGCTGCAGATATTCTTCGGTTGCTTCCTGAAGGGATCTGGTCAAGTTTGGGTGGACGACCTCCAGCTTGCCGTGAAAAACGGGAAGGATGGATGGGACGCAGTACAGATCCAGAATCCAGGCTTCGAGGAAGAGGACAAAGCCCACGGCCCGACAGGCTGGTCCTTCACACCTTCAGGGTATTCGATAAAAGTGATTGGAGAACATCCGTTTAAGGGGAAAAAGTGCCTGTTGATCGAGAATGAAAAGAGTGTGTTCA
>CAYGBF010000213.1:0-3054 GCA_964348035.1 uncultured Eubacteriales bacterium
GAGGAGAGCGAGGCCCGAATCGGAGCGGGATTTCCTCGCTGGGGAAAGTCCGCGTGTTTTCGATGCACCCTACCTGATCCATAATAGTAACGGTTATCACGGAAATAAGGATGCTTACGACAAGAATTGAAATATCGACAGGACTTCGCGATTATGATATTTTCTAGCCAAGTAAGACCTATCCCCGGAAGTCAACGAGACTATGGAAGAAAACAGCAAGAATCAGCCTCAGCCAGAATCCATATTTCCAGAAGAACTCACCCTTTCCGGGGTGAGGGAGAAGCGGACTCATCCGCTCAATGATCCGGTCTGGAGATTCGTGCTTATTATTTCTATAGGGTGTGCGACATCTTGGCTTTTCCGGACTTTTCTCGGAGTTTCCCATCCTCTGGCCCTCTGGCTCCTAGCTCTGGTCACGACAGCCTCGTGGGTCGTCGCTGTCATGATGCTGCTTTCGGATACACGGGCTAGAATCTTCTGGATAGTCTGGCTTGTAGGAGGCCTTATACTTCTTCTTTCTCTCTGGTCAGTATCTGAGATTTGGATCGCTTCTGCCTCATTTTCATTTATTTTCCTTTTGTTCCGGCGCTACCGTCCCTACCGCCACCTGACTTCACGCCGGAAGGCCGCCCTGTTCTTGATCGGCTTTATCGTCTTCGGCCTGCTTACCGTCGGATTTCTCCCGAGAAAAATCCAGGAAGGAACCCAGTCTCAAACTCGAATTCAACTTGGAAGGGGAACCGACCCTCAACAAAATGCTCCGACTGAAGACGTAAAGACAAAAGGCGGAGTCTTACTTGCCAAAAACCTGGCCTATTATTCACTCTCGTCCCTTCGGCTTTTCTGGTTTTTCACTCTTTTTCATCTCTTTTTTGCCATCCGGCTCCACTTTATGAGGCTGCGGCCAAAGATGGCCGTCAGCGCCTTCCTGATTGCTGTCGTTCCTCTTTTCCTCGTCATTATCATGGGAATTCTCATCCTGTACGGGACCTTGGGTGAAAGCCGGGCTATTCGAGCCGGCAACATCCTTAAAGATTGGGCCGACCTGGCTGTCCGAGATGAGCATTTCCTTCAATCCGTATCTCAGCGGTCTTTTTCACTCGATAAGTCTGGACAGGTGATTGATTCTAAAGGGGAGACGCCTTCCTGGCTTCCCGATTTTCTCGTCTCCCTCCGGAAGGAACGCTCTGCTTCCCAAGAATGGGCCATGCCAGGGAGTGGAAAGTATTTTTGGGTAGATACAGAAATCTGGCTTATGACCCTGAGGGATGGCGGGACATCGGATATCCATATCGCAGCCTGTCTGCTCGATGACAAAATGATGAATCGCTTGGCCAAGATTCTCCACAGCAATATCAAGCTTTCTTTTTCGAACCCGATAAAATTAACAGTCGCCGGAGATGTTACGATTAGATCAGTCCAGAGCGATGAAGAATCCAAACGAGCCATTGTCGGAAAATATTTCCCAGAGGAAAAAAAACAGCCCGACGGAACTCCTCAATCGCCCTCCATCTGGAATCGGCCGCTGTATTTCGGGATGACCCATGTGGATGTCATCTCGTTTCAGTCCAGCGCTTTCGAGGAGCAGAGAATCCTGGTTCTCATCGAATCCAGTCTGTCGAACATCGTCCGAGAGCTGTCCTCCGAGACGAATCCCCTCAGCCTCGTTGTCTTGACCGTCCTGATAAGCCTTGCGTTCTGCATGCTGATCTTAGAAATTTTTGCCCTCATCTTTGGAGTCCGCATAACCACTGGTTTTACCTCGGCGGTCAGAGCTCTTCACCGCGGAACAAAGCGCATCGCGACCGGTGAGCTAGAAACCCGCATCGATATCCCCAACGAGGATGAACTCGGGGATTTGGCGGCCTCGTTTAACGAGATGGCGGTTGCGGTAAAAAGAGGTAGAGAAGAGGCCTTGGCGCGTGAACGACTCGAGAGTGAACTGGCCACGGCCCGAAAAATCCAGGAAAGACTGCTGCCCGAAGAGATGCCGTTGATCACGGGATTCGAGATCGCGGGAACGAGTCTTCCGAGCCAGCAGGTCGGCGGGGATTACTTTGACTTCCTGGATATCGGAAACGGGAAACTCGGGATCGCCATTGCCGATGTTTCAGGGAAGGGGATTCCTGCCGCTCTCCTGATGGCCAACATCCAGGCCAGCCTGCACGCTCAAGCCATCGAGTCAGGAAATGTGGCTGATTTGGCTTCCAAGATGAATAACCGTCTCGTCCGCTCCACGGGCTCCAACATGTTCGCGACGTTTTTTTACGGCGTCCTGGATCGGACAAAATCCACGTTTACCTCCACCAACGCCGGCCACAATCCACCGCTCGTTTTTCGTGCCGATGGGAATATCGAGCGGCTCGAAGCCGGCGGCCTCATCATCGGATTCTTGCCTGACCAGGAGTATAAGCAGGAATCTGTGTCCGTCGGTCCCGGCGACACCATCGTCCTCTACACGGATGGCATCACCGAAGCCGTGGGCCCGTCGGAAGAATTGGTCTCGGAAAATCTTTTCGGGGAACAGCGTCTCATCGAGGTTGTCAAATCTTGTCTTTCGCTGTCAGTTAAGGAGATTCAAGCCGCCATCCTTAAGGCTATTTCCGACCATACGGCGGGTGTCCCCCAAAGCGACGACATCACTCTGGTGGTCATGAAAAGGAATGAGCCCCGGCCCTGACGTTAACCGCTGCGGGCCATAGCCTTTTTTTTCCAGTCTGGCGGCATTTTTTCGATCGCGTACCGAAGGGCTGTCCTCGGCATCCTGTCCTTATTCTTCATCACGTATTGAAAGACATCATCAGGATACAGGTTGCTGGCCTCTTTCAACAGCCAACCGTATCCTTTCTGGACGAGATCGTCTTCATCGAGAAGAAGTCTGTCGGCTGTCTCGAAGACATCCTCCAGAACCTTTTTTTCCTTCAAGAGAGGAATAAAGCTGACAGCCGCGGCCCGTCTGAACCACCTGTTTTGAGATGCGGACCAGTCTTTGATTTTGGGGATGAATTCCGGGAACCGGTCGATAAAAGCGCCTAGAATAAAGCTGCTATGGTC